>NZ_NXIB02000128.1 GCF_002412335.2 Tychonema bourrellyi FEM_GT703 | reverse complement strand
CTCTCCCCCTCCCACACTCTCCCACTCTCCCCCTCATCGTTCTTTTGGGCGATCGCCTTTGGCATCTCTCTCGGCTTATCAATCCTAGTCAAACACACTACCGTACTATTTCTATTCACCCCAATTGTGTGGTTGGCTGTAGGCACTTTCAGACAAAAAGCTTGGGGAAGATCAGCTCAATTGGCTGGTGCTTTGTTGTTGTCAGTAGTCGTCTTTGGCCCTTGGGCGAAAACAAATTGGCTGTTAATATTGACTGGAGGTAAGCGGGCAACTTTCGATTCCGCAATGGCAGAAGGAGACCCCGCACTCAATACAATCAATGCTTGGATTTACTACGGTCAACATTTGCCAGAACACATTTCTTGGCCACTGTTACTGATTCCATTAGTAGGATTTTTACTCTATTTTTGGAGAAATCGGCAAGATAGTTCATCAATATTATACTTCAAATCATGCCACTGGTTAGCCGTTTTTTGGGTTGGAGCTTATCTCATTAATTCTGTAAATATCAATAAAGACGATCGATATGTTTTGCCATATTTGCCAATAGTTGCAATCTTTCTGGCTTACTGTTTGACACTCTGGCCTCAAAGATGGGGACAACAAATTCGCTGGGGTACAATTGGCTTGGCAATTATTGCGATGCTGTTCCATATGTGGCCTTTGGGAGGTTCTTTAGGACATAACTCTGTTCAACTTGTCAGTCCCGGTAATTCAAGTTATCCTTACTTGGGAAAAGAGTGGCCGCATCGAGAGGTGATTGCAGAAATTATTGATACAGAACCTTATTTACAATCTACTTTAGGCGTGTTACCTTCGACACCGGAAATTAATCAGCACAATTTGAATTATTATGGTGCTTTGGCGAAATTTCAGGTTTACGGGCGACAGGTGGGAACAAGTGTAGCAGAAGTTCCGCAAGATGTGCGATCGCTTTCTTGGTTCGTCACTAAAACGGGGCCACAAGGTTCGATTCGTCAACGGATTAAAAAAGCCCAAAATGCTGCGGTGGCGGCTATTGAAAAAGGTGACAAATTTCAGTTGCAAAAAAGTTGGCTTTTGCCTGATAATACTAATTTGAATCTTTATCGGAAGCGCTGGCGGGCTGTGGAAATTCAGCCTTTGAATGAAGTGCGATCGCAAGTACAATTAGAACAAGTTACTTTGCCGTCAAAAGCTGTTCCTGGAGTTCCGCTTCCGGTAACATATATTTGGTCTGGGCCTTGGCAACAGTTGCAGTCGGGTTTGGTTTTGCTGACGTGGAAAAATCGGCTAGCTAGCGATATCCAACAACCAGGACAAACTTATCGGATTTTACACGATCGCGCGATCGCCCAGGCAACTTTGCATCCGGGGATTCTGGAGGCTGATAAATTTGCTGTAGGGTTTCGAGTAGTCGATCGCACGGCGATGCTTCCTCCGGCTAATCTTGCACCGGGAAGTTACAATCTAGAAGCTACTTATCTCAATCGCAAAACTGGCGAAACTTATCTGATAAATGTGCCGACAGTTAGTGTTAAGATCGAGGCAAAGTCTCTGGATATGCGATCGCAAGCAAAGCCAGGGAACGAGGATAATACAGATAAGCCTGAGTTGGATTTGGTGACTCAGTTGCGGACGATGGCGAGTAATTTACCGAAAGGATTACCCGGTTTAAAGCCAGTGTTTGAACAGATTGGGCGCATCAATCAGTACGATCCAATTCAAGACTATACCGTTCAAGCGGAACAATCGTTAGAATATCGGTTGAAACAAGAACCCAATAATCTAGAATTGGCTTATGGGTTGGCATTTTCTAGGGCATTGCAGCAGAATGTAAAAGGTGCGATCGCAGCTTTAGAAAAAGTCACCCAACTAGACTCACAAAACCCCTACGCTTTCGGCTATCTCGCATTTATCCACATTTACGCTTGGCATCCCAAAGCCGCTGAAACTGCTTTAAAACCTGCTCTCGTCCTCAACTCTAACCTACCGGAAATTAGAGTTTTAAACGGTGTAGCGAGATTGATGCAAGGCAATCTCATCGAAGCATGGCAAGATTTGCAATACTTGAAAAAGTTGAAAATTTAAAAATCACAAATCATCTATAAAGTTAACGGAATTTTCTGAGTTTTGTAGTAGAAATTCAACCCATTGCATCTGAGGCTAAAAACCCCAGCAAAGGATGGTATGAATTCCGAACTTTGTGCGAGGCTAAGTCTGAAAAGTTTGGTAGAGCATTCAAGGTTATCAGTCGATGGGAACCTACTAGCCAGGTCTGTTCTGATTGTGGTTTTAAGTGGGGGAAAATCGATCTGTCTATCCGCTCAGTGCTTTGTTTGAATTGCGGTACTGAGCAAGATAGAGATGAAAATGCCGCTAGAAACATAGCTCAAGTCGGGATGGGGAATCGCCACGACTCTAAACGGACGCAGAGGGATTGTCAGACTAGCAACGGTTAGCAGAACCCTGCGAAGCGTCAAGAATCACCGTGGCTTTAGCCCGGTGAGTATTTCAATAAACCACCCGATAAACAAAACTGAGAGTTGCCCAAACACTCACATCCAAAGCCAAATCATCCGTCGATATCCCCACTTTTTTCACCCCAGTCATGCTAGCGGCGTGCAAATCTTCCAGCACCGCCCGTGCCACATTTAAAGGATTCAACAACACTCGAATTGGTAAAGCATCCCTGACTTGCTGCATTCCTCCCTGCAACGCAGCCAGAGTTCGATCGAACGGACTCTCACTAAAAATAATCAAAGTTTCCGCCAGGACGATCGCCCTAGATGCCTCCGGGCCGATCGCCCTAGCCTGTGATAAACTCAAATTTGCACCAGGGGCGATCGTCTGCATCGGCCTTGGAACACTCGTTTCGCCATCAGAATTCAATACCAGCAGCAGTCCAGAACTATCCGAACGAAACACCATAAAGTAAACCGGGAGATCGCCATCGTTATACAATCGATACTGAATCAGGCTCCCAGCCTTCACACTTAATATACCCAAACTCCCAGACTTCTCACTTTCCCCATAGCGCGATGACACTCGATCGTCACCGGTACCTCGCACAGGCGATCGTTGGGCCACAGTCTGGGCTTGAGGCGCGAGAGTAGCTAACATCGCCCGCACCTTCAGACGCGAAGACCCCTCATTGGCAGTCAGTCGCAACAACTTCATCGCCAGCAGCGTTTGCAACTGCGGAGTCAAGCGCTGTACCGCCAACTTCACTGCCTCTCCCCCATCACCCTCACTATGGGGAATCAGGGTTTCACCCAAAGAAAACAAACCATAACGACCTCGATATAAACCAGCCTCATAGCCCGCAGCAGCTTGAGAAGAAGTCCTTTCTGGCACTCTGCCAAACCGATAGTCCGCCCGTTGGTCTCCCCCTACCGCCGAGACTTGAGCTAGAATCGCAAAGGCGCTGGTAGCGTCCACTCGCTCGATGCGTTCCAAGTCAGAGTTCAAGGCTACAGTCAAACCCATATTTCGTGGTAAAACCCGAATTTCTTCTCTCACCAAATCCCCCGCAGTCAGTTGTCCTGGGATTAAAACTTGGGCTTTAGCAGTAAGACCCGTGCGTCGCAGCAGCAACAGCCTTCCACCCTCGGAGGAAACTGAGCTAAACACAGAACCGCCACAGCACTCCAAAACCTCTGGTGGCAAACCAGCCAGCCACAACTGCACAGTTTTGCCCCCATCTTCCACTACAGACACGGCACCGTCAGCAGATAAATTTAGAATCGAAGTGCTAAACATCCCCGATGGCGCTTGTAAATCGTCATTGAGAATTTGCGGTTGCTGGGCCCGGCCGGTGATTTGCTCGACTTGACCAGCGGCGCGGCTAAAACTGACTTGTAAACTGCTAGCCGGAGTTGTCCACCACAAAGTTTGAGTCAGGGCGTAAGTAAATAAACCTGCTGTAAAACCGTTCCACTGAACTTCGGCCGCGAATTGAGCAGGGGCGGCCGCTGTCAGTATGGTGGTTGGGGTATAAATTTGATTACTGGAAAGTTTGAGGCGATCGAGCAAGTCTAATTCGCCGATGCTTGGACTCGCAACTATGGGGCGAGGGCGGGAACGAATGCGGAAGTTACCTGCACCCTCAAAGCCGGGATAGTTATAGCTGGTGTCGAGAATTGCGATCGAACTTGAAGTCGGGAGCGATCGCATCAACAGCAGCAACGTTTCCTCTAAAATATCGTTTACCACCCGGTTGCCTAAAGTAGGCACTCGATCATCCACCGGCACCAAACTATTTGGCATCACCGTGAGAGACTCACCCAAACTCAATCGGCTACCACAGCCGCTGAAGTGAAAAACCACCGCGTCTCCGGGTTTGGCTTGTTGAGTCAAGTGAGTCACAAAAGCCGTCTCAATATTTTCCCTGGTAGCTTGAGAGTCAGTCAAAGTCAGAATATCTGACGACTGAAACCCGAACCGATATACCAGTAGTTCCCGCTGCAATTCCACATCCGTAACACACCCATGCAGCGCCGATCCCGGATATTGGTCAACGCCCACCAAGAGTGCCAATTTGCGGGCTGTCGGCTGGGCCAGGGCCTGGAGATAGCGATCGCCCAACCGTTCCCATCCAGCCTCGCTGATACCCAGCGCCGCCAACACCCAGCCCGCTTGCTGCAAAAAATTCCGCCGCTTGAGTCCCATTGATGATTCCCGATCGTCCTGCTATTAATGAATCTTCTCACTTCTATGCCAAAGACTAAGTGTCGCCAACAACAAGGTTTAAGATTTAAATCTCATAACTGAAAATATTCATTGCCTTTGCCAATTCAGCAGCAACTTCCGGCCGAGAAAACTGCGGGGGTGGCAATTTTCCAGCCCGTAACATTTCCCGCACCTTAGTTCCCGACAAATGTACCCGCTGTTCGGGAGTGCTAGGACTTGTTTTAGTCGTAGCCATTTGTTCCGTCACTTTGCAATAAAAAGCGTGCTCGAATTTCATCGGCACAATTCCCAGTTCTCCCGGCTCAAATTCCTCAAAAATATATTGAGCATCGTAAGTACCATAGTAATCCCCCACGCCCGCATGATCGCGCCCGACAATAAAGTGAGTACAACCGTAGTTTTTGCGGATCAGAGCATGAAAAATAGCTTCCCGTGGTCCAGCATAGCGCATTGCGGCTGGATTGATTGCCAAAATTACGCGATCGTGCGGATAGTATTTTTCTAACAGAATTTCGTAGCAGCGCATCCGCACATCTGCCGGAATATCATCGTCCTTAGTCGTCCCCACTAATGGGTGCAGAAATAAGCCATCTACAGTTTCTAAGGCACATTTTTGAATATATTCATGGGCGCGATGAATCGGATTTCGGGTTTGGAAACCGACTATCGTTTTCCATCCTTTTTCTGCAAACAGCATTCTCGATTTCACCGGGTCAATTTGGTACTGGGGAAACCGAGGATCGAGTTCCCGTTCCAGCAGCCAAACAGGGCCTGCAAGATTAATCGGCCCAGACTTATCTAATACTTGGACACCCGGATGTTTGAGATCATCAGTCCGATAGACATTAATCGCTTCTTCTTCTTTACTGTAGCGATATTTTTCGGTCAATTGGAGTATCCCAGCAAACTCGCCGTTCGGAGAGTCCAGGCGTACCAAAGTACCCTCCGTCAAAGGGGATGCGACTTCTTCTGTTACCGACAGGGTGATCGGAACGGACCAAGGAAGACCATTGGAGAGGCGCATTTCTTTAACGACCGATCGATAATCAGCTTCATCCATGAACCCTTCAAGGGGACTGAAAGCACCGATCGCAATCATTTGCAGATCAGAGATCGATCGATCGCAAAGCTGAACACGCGGCAAAGCTTCTGCTTTGTCAAAAAATTCTTGTCTTTGGTCTAGTGTCGCAATGCGGTTGACCAGGATGCCACCATGAGGGGCAATGCGGTCTGGATGCTGGCTCATGTCGATTTGGGATTATGGATTTCAGATGTTGGACTTTAGCTGCCACAGCATATCCTACCAAACTATTGTTACAATTAACTAATTTTTCTACGCGATCGGCACATATGGTGTTTGACATTGGCATCAAACATAATTTATTTTGCCCATCATAAAACTTGATGATTTATTAGTAAAATCTATCAATTTGTGGTCAAAGCATTATAACTAAATAAACACGAACTAAACATTCAGCCACTGAACAAGTATCCTGGGTGCTGGTAACAGAATAGCCAATAATAGCCCGATCGCAACTAACCCCAAAGCATCGCGCCAATCATTCAATTCGCTGACATCATTCAACGCTGGTTCGTCGTTTAGGGGTGTCAAAAACAAAATAATCGCCCACAACAACAAACCCGGTTCCAAAAAAGAAAGCAGCAACATACAAAGTCTAGCAACTTGCCCGATCGCCATACTTGCCCTCTGACCGAACATCGCGTGGACAATATGGCCGCCGTCTAGTTGTCCCACCGGCATCAAATTAAACGCTGTCACAATCAAGCCCAAATAACCTGCTACCGCTACCGGGTGCAAATTAATCGCAGTTTCCGAACTTAAAGCAGCACCCAAAGTTAACTTGCTCAAGAGAGCCATCATCAGGGAAAAATTAGGATTGAAAGACTCAAAATTTAACATCCCTGAATTTTTAGCAATAGGCACAACTGTCGAATGGTATAAACCCCAAATTAAAAACGGCAATGTCGCAACTAAACCTGCCAATGGTCCGGCAATACCAACATCAAATAAAGCTTTACGGTTAGGAATCGGACTCCGTATTTGAATAAAAGCGCCAAAAGTCCCCAAAAAAAATGGAACCGGAATAAAATAAGGCAAAGTCGTGCTAATTTTATGAAATTTAGCAGCTAAATAGTGTCCCGATTCGTGAATTCCCAAAATTACCATCAACGTTATCGCATAGGGCAAACCCTTAATTAACATCGATGGATTAGATTGGACAATTTTTTCCGTAACTCCTGCAAGTTGCGCCCCCACAATCGTAGTTGTAAACAGGGTGATGACCACCAAACCCAAGGCAAAAAGCGGTCGGCTTAAAGGTTCATTTTTAACAGAATTTTCGGCAGATTGGCGGTGGGGATTGGGAACGATCGCAAAAAAAGGTTGACCGCTGAAACTGCTTTGAAATATCACCAAAAAGCGATCGCCAAAATGCCTTTCTACATTTTGCCGAATCGTCTCATAAGCCACCTCCGGGTTTGTCCGCAAATGACCGCGACAAACGACAGCCTGGGGTCGAAATTCTAAATTTTGTAAGAAGTAGATAGACCAAGGAAAACAGTCTCGTAAACTCGTTTCTTCCTCTGGAGTGATTGGGCGTAAAGCTGGTTTTGGTTTTGCCTTTGCAGGTTCAGTCCCATCGCCCGCTGTTATTTCAGCAGTTTCGCTGGTAATTTCCTTGCGTCCCAACTGTACCAGGAGCCAATACAAAAAAGGGCAAACCAAAAAAGGTATAATTAGCCAGTCTGGTGGTGAACTTTTGCTAGGACCGCTAACTAAAATCCAACCACTCCAAATCAGGGCCGGGGCCATGATGACCAGCCACAGCAGCCACACCGGAGTGCGGGTGATGCGACTGATGCTGCTCTGCAACAAGAAGTACGAAATCAGTCCCAATACAAACAACCATAAAAAGAACATAATATTTATTCGAGTCCTGATTAATACTTCCTTGAAACAACAAAGTTCAGCTTCCAAACAACCCAAGCCCGTGCTGGAGAATATCTTTGCTTTCCCACCTAACCGCGACACCCTGGGTGCAACAGCTTATTTCATTGTAGAAAACCAAACTAACATTTTGGTGGATTGTCCCGCTTGGGATGAGATTAACCAAACATTTTTGCGGGAACATGGCGGGGTGCGACTGCTGTTTCTGACGCACCGTGGCGCGATCGGCAAGGCGCGGGAGATTCAGGAAGCCACAGGGTGCGATATCCTGATTCAAGAGCAGGAAGCTTATTTGCTACCTGGATTGAAGGTGACGGCTTTTGAGCGAGAATTTGCTTTGAGCGATCGCACTTTGGCATTTTGGACTCCCGGCCACTCTCCCGGTTCGTCTTGTCTTTATGATACCCGTAGTGGCGGAGTTCTGTTTTCGGGCCGACACTTGCTTCCCAATCGAGACAGCGCGCCTGAACCGTACAGAACAGCAAAAACTTTTCACTGGCCCAGACAAATTAACAGTGTTAAATCAATTGTCGATCGCTTTTCGCCGGAAACTTTGCAATATATTTGTCCTGGTGCGAACACTGGTTTTTTACGGGGGAAAAGTGCGATCGATCGAGCTTTTGAACAATTAGCCAGTTTAGATTTAGCTGTTTGTTTGCAGTCAAAACCTTTACTCTAAATATGACAGCAGAAGTAAGGTGCGTCAGTAATACAGCCACGATTTCCCGATTTTTGAAATGACTGACGCACCCTACAAACTTCAATCTAAAATCTAAAATCGATTGACCGTACCCCCCCAAAACGTCGTGGCGGCTGGGAATCCTTGCCGAATCATCAGGTATCTAGCTGAATGTGGTACGATCGACACACAGGTCCGATCGACTCTCAGCGGTTTGACTTTTCGCTCCAGGTTTTGAACTCCCACTCAAAAGATTTTATATGGCAACTGCAACAGTTTATCCCAACGCTCCCGAACTCTGCACCGACGACTATGTAGCAGTCGGTTTGGCCACTTGCTTCGTCAAAGAAGAAGGTGAAGTTCTCCAAGTACAAGTAATTGAAGCTATCCCCTCAGCAGCTTTGGAAGCAATTGTCAAGGGAATTCCCACATCTTATCAAATGATTTGCGGGACAACTTTAGGAGCTGTGCTCGACGGTGAAGCACTCAAAATGCTGCCCGAATTCCCCACATCAGCTCAGTTTAGCGAAGAATTTGGCTTTCGGGCGATCGCGGCCGCCCGCACTTACAAAATCCGCCCGCAAGCTCAATCTCACATCCCCTTGGGAACAGTTCGTAGCGACTTTACTTATTCTCTAGAACGCAAAAGAGTGCTCAATTCCCAGCGCGTAGTTCGCACAGAAGATAATGTAAAACAACACGAACACACTCACAAAGTTCTTTAAATGAATCAGTTTTCAGATTTGAGAGAGTTGTAAATTAAATAATTTTCAACTCTCAAATTAGCGAAAATTTAGCATCGCATTAGCCGAGGGATGTAGTGGATAGATTAGCAGCCAGGATTTGACTCCTTCTCTGATTCGCTGCATCTGTTTTATTGAGCAATAAATTATTCCCCAAAAAAATCATTCCCCTGCTTAGGGAAACAACAGCGGTGCAACCAATGCAAACAGCAAACCTCCCATCACCAAGATTTCCACAAATATCAGAATAATATTTTTTTTCATAGCTCAAATTTCCTGATTTTCCCCCTGCTTTATTTCCCTTCCCCTGCTTGATTCCCCTTAACTTTCTTGAAATCAAACATCGACAAAATCAACGGGAAACCCCCCACCTTTGCACTCATCAACAAGTGCATTGCCAGACACAATACTAATATTATCCACCCCGAAGCGTGCAAATAATACCAAACCTGCGTCAAGTCTCCAGCGGGTAGCCATTCTTCCTTAACCATACTCCCAGAGGCGATCGAAAAAGTCATCGCCACCAACATCAGCGTATTCACAATCCGATGCAAACTGTACCACCAAATCGGTTTTCCGAATTGTGTCAATTTCCCAAAAGAATCCGGCTGTACCAAGCGTTTTTGGCCCCTGTGGAAACTGTATAAAGCAAAAGCCGGCATTACGCCTAAAATTAACAGCTTGCCAAAAGTCCCATGAATCCCGATAATATCTGCAATCTGGGGCACTGGCACTTTGCCGAAGCGCCCGTCGTAAGTGTTGTACACCAGAAATGCGGTGATGATTGCTAAAAGGGCGATCGCAGCGTTAACCCCGTGCAGTAATCTGAGCAACAATGGTTGGTATGGTTTAGATTCCGGCATCGTCAATTCTGCTAGTTGATAACTCTTCCTATAATACAGCTTGGTACAACTTTTTTCAATCCCGCAAATTATGAAATAAATGTGATTGAAAAATGAATGAATTATGAGAAAAATGCAATTTCAGAAAAATTTAGTGTAAAGTTAAAGAGAGTTTAGGACTAAGGCAAAAAAACCCGGTTTCTCCGAACACTTCGACTACGCTCAGTGACCGGAGGCATCGAACCGAGAGATTGACGCAGAAACCGGGTTTTTGACCCAGTTAAAAATTAAGAGCAATACTTTACCCATAACATCAAACAGTTCACAAAAATGGATGCAGCCACTACCGTCTTACTTTCCTTGGGATTAGCAGCAGATGCTTTTGCTGTTTCTATTTCCAGCGGTTTAGCAATTAAACACATGAAGGTCAATAAAGCTTTAAAAATTGCCTTGTTTTTCGGTGGTTTTCAAGCTTTGATGCCCGTGGTCGGATGGTTCGTCGGTCTGAGTTTCAGTTTCTTGATATCTGCGATCGACCATTGGATAGCTTTTGGGCTTTTGAGTTTCATTGGCGGTAAAATGATTTATGAATCCCTGCAAAACGACGAATGCGAAAAGAAATTCAATCCCCTGGATACGGGTACTTTAATCACGCTGTCGGTGGCGACAAGTATAGATGCTTTAGCAGTTGGAATTGGGTTTGCCGTACTGAAAGATTCTATTGCTCCTGCGGTGACTGCTATAGGATTTATTACTTTCTTTTTGGTATTTGCTGGTGTGTTTATTGGCCACAAATGCGGCAATTTATTTGCCAATAAAATAGAGATATTGGGCGGAGCAATTTTGATTTTTATTGGTAGCAGAATCTTGTTTTTGCATTTAACTGAATTGCCAGTCATTACGAATGGGTAATTGTTGACAGTTGACGGTTGACGGTTGACGGTTGACTGTTGACGGTTGACGGTTGAGTTTCGTCATTCCCAATTCCCAATTCCCAATTCCCCATTCCCCATTCCCAATTCCCAATTCCCAATTCCCAATTCCCCATTCCCAATGCCCAATGCCCAATAACAAATGCTACAATCCAGATGGTGTTAAAGGAACAAAACGGTGCTGAAACTTTACGGCGGAGCTCGCAGCAGAGCATCAATTGTCAAGTGGTATTTAGAAGAAATCGGTGTTCCCTATGAATTCGTGACGCTAGATATGCAAGCAGGAGCACACTTGCAGCCAGATTTTCTGGAAATTAACCCGATCGGCAAAGTACCCGCGATCGCTGACGGGGATTTTAAACTTTGGGAATCCGGCGCAATTCTGCTCTATTTAGCTCAAAAACATGGTAAAATGCCGGAGACTTTGGAGCAACAAGCTCAAGTCGTGCAGTGGGTAATGTTTGCTAACGCTACCCTAAGCCCGGGAATATTTGCCGAAGCAACTCGCGATCGCGAAACCCCCAAATTGTTAACACCCCTCAATCAAATATTTGAGAAACAGTCGTTTTTAATGGGCGATGAATTCGGTGTCGCCGACGTAGCAGTCGGGTCAATTTTATCCTACATTCCGATGATGCTGAAACTAGACCTCAGCGCTTATCCGGCGGTTTTAGACTATATCAAGCGAATTGCAGAAAGACCTGCATTCCAAAAGGCGATCGGCGGTAACTAAAATCAGTTCTTGTAGGGACACGGCACTGCCCATTAGTGTCAACTTAAGGTCAAATGTAGTCACAGATTGCTGGCAAGACTATTAAATCTAGATCCCCCCTAGCCCCCCTTAAGAAGGGGGGGACAGGAGTCCGATCAAAGTCCCCCTTCTTAAGGGGGATTTAGGGGGATCTGGACTAGGATATAAACGAGAGATACCAAGGCTTTCAGACTTAAGTTGACACCAATGGGCAGTCCCCATTGGTGTCAACTTAAGCTCAAACCCAGTCACAGATTGCTGGCAAGACTATTAAATCTAGATCCCCCCTAGCCCCCCTTAA
>NZ_NXIB02000127.1 GCF_002412335.2 Tychonema bourrellyi FEM_GT703 | reverse complement strand
CTCCCCATCTCCCCATCTCCCCCACCCACGGCATCCGGAATCACTGCCAACTTGTCGAAGAACCTACTTAGATACCTTTTAGTAAGAGAACATAAATATCATGGCACTGATACCCGATGCTTATTTTGCGGTGACAGATCACACTGTTGAAGTTTCTCAAGAAAGTTTTCGATCTGTTATTAGTCAAATTGAAGCTGAACTACTTTGTAGCGACACCTACAGCCATGCTCTAGCTAGCTTGCAAACCATGTTGGGCGAAGCGGCTTCGGCTGCCGAAATCTTAATTAGAGCTGTTAGCAGAGAAGCCGTCAAGCTAACATTTCAACGGTTCCCAAAAACACAAAAAACTGAACTGCAAGCGCTCCAAGAAAGTCCCGCTCTGGCAAGTCCTACTATTACAAGTACCGCCATCACAAGTCCTACTTTTGGAAGTTCCGCCCTGACGACGGCTACAGAATTTACTGCTGTTAGAGAATTGGAGCCATCACAAGTATCTGTTCAGGTTTTTTATCGATCGCCCGTCACTACTGTGGAAGTGCCCCCTAAAATAGAGTCGGACACTAAAAATGGCGGTTTCTATACTGAAACGGACGAAGCAAACAAAGAACTTCCGAAATACGAAGGTCAAGTGGAGTCAGCTACACCCGGTGCTGTCGTAGTTCAAGGAAACTCCTTCCCAGAATTTTCTTTTCTTCAGAAGCACAAAAAGCTCACCAAGGAAGAGACAGTAGCTTTAGCCATTCAACAACGGAAAGATTGCTTGTGTGAGTTGGGGAGAGAATTGCGCCAAGGACGAGAACTTCGCTCCTTATCGATCCAGCACCTCCACAGTCTAACTCTGGTACCCCTACATCACATAGAATCGATCGAAAATGGGGAAATCGAGAAACTACCCCAAGATATTTACGTTAGAGGTTTCATCCGTCGGATCGGCGATGCTGTGGGACTCAATGGCAATGCTATGGCAGATGCTTTGCCCAAACTAGATTCCAGTGAAACTCTCTATTCATATTCATCTGCTTCTGATTCGGATTCAGCCGATGGCTTTCAAATGAATTCGGCGCATTTGTACATCGGCTATACAGCTTTAATGGCTGGGGCTCTGGGGGGTGTGGCTTGGCTGTCGCAACAACCAGTCGTACCACCGTCAGCACCCGAAGCCCAGGTGACACCGCCAGCGTCAGTTGCACCTGCTCAGAAGGGCGAAACCCCAGCACCTCGACCTGGTGTCAAAAAGTCTACCACTCATGGAGGTATGATTTTGGGAGCTGGTATGTCGCCGCCTGAGATGATTTTTGGGTGATTTTAAATGCGATCGCCCCAACAGCACAAAAAGTGAATTTTCCAGTACACCAGGAAACCCGATATCTGCGATAAACTAACTATTCGACCAGTCATTGTAAGGTTTCCGAGAAAATGAGTTCCCCAACCACCACTGCTTCCTTCCCCATCGAACCCCTATCGACTCAGCCACCAACTGTCAAAAATTTGGCGACACCAGACACTACTTTGTCAACCAAAGCTCAACTTCCAAAGAAATCTTGGACAATCGAAGATAGCGAAAAACTCTACCGAATTCAAGGTTGGGGGGAACCTTATTTCTCGATCAACGCAGCCGGTCACATTACAGTATCTCCCAAAGGCGATCGCGGCGGTTCCCTGGACTTGTGCGAACTGGTAGAATCCCTCAAACAGCGAAACTTAGCACTGCCACTGTTGATTCGATTTTCTGATATTTTGGAGGATAGGATCGATCGCCTAAATTCATGTTTCGCCAGAGCGATCGCCCGCTACAATTACAAAAATGTCTATCGAGGTGTCTTTCCAGTCAAATGTAACCAGCACCGACAATTAGTTCAAGATTTGGTGCGTTTTGGTCAACCGCACCACTTCGGCTTGGAAGCTGGCTCGAAACCGGAATTAATGATCGCTTTAGCAACATTAAAAACCCCTGGCGCTTTGTTGATTTGCAACGGTTACAAAGACCGCCAATATATAGAAACAGCAATTTTAGCACAGAGGCTGGGGCAAACTTCAGTAATTGTGCTAGAGCAAATTGAGGAAGTGGAACTCGCGATCGCAGCCAGCAAAGAATTAGGAATTAAACCGATTTTGGGAGTGCGAGCCAAACTCAGTACCACTGGTGTTGGTCGCTGGGGAGGTTCTACAGGCGATCGGGCAAAATTTGGCTTGACAATCCCTGAAATTGTCCGCGCTGTCGAGGAGCTGAAAAAAGCCGGAATGCTGGATTGTTTGCAGTTATTGCACTTCCACATCGGCTCTCAGATTTCATCAATTAGCGTCATCAAAGACGCCATCCGAGAAGCCAGCCACATTTATGTAGAACTAGCCAAGTTGGGAGCTAATATGAACTACTTGGATGTCGGCGGCGGACTTGGTGTTGACTATGACGGTTCTAAAACTAACTTCCACGCTTCCAAAAATTACAATATGCAAAACTACGCTAACGACGTAGTAGCCGGAGTTAAAGATGCCTGCGATGAGCGCAAAGTAGCAGTACCAATTATCATTAGCGAAAGCGGACGGGCGATCGCATCTCACCAATCAGTGCTAATTTTTGATGTCCTCGGTACCAGCGAAGTTCTCCGAGAAGTACCAGAACCAGTAGACGAAAACGCCCACCAAATTCCTCGTAATCTCTACGAAATTTACCAGTCTATTACTCCAGAAAATTATCAAGAAGTCTATCACGATGCTATCCAATTTAAGGAAGAAGCAATCAGTTTATTTAACTTAGGCTATCTGGGAATTGCCGAACGCGCTAAAACAGAACAGTTGTACTGGGCTTGCTGCGAAAAAATACAGGCGATCGCACGGGAAAAAGAATATGTCTCGGACGATTTGGAAGACTTAGAAAAGGTGATGGCATCCATTTATTACATCAACCTATCTGTTTTTCAGTCAGTACCAGACAGTTGGGCAATTGACCAATTGTTCCCAATTATGCCAATTAACCGACTCGATGAAGAACCGACTCAGCGAGGAACTTTGGCAGATCTTACCTGCGATAGCGATGGAAAAATAGACCAATTTATCGATTTGCGAGATGTCAAATCTGTTTTGGAACTGCACACTCTTAAACCCGGAGAACCTTACTATTTGGCGCTATTTTTAGGAGGTGCTTATCAAGAAATTATGGGCAACCTGCACAACTTATTTGGCAATGCAAATACAGTCCACATTCAGCTAACGCCTTCTGGCTATCATATCGAACACGTTGTGAAAGGGGACACGATGAAAGAAGTTCTTAGCTATGTACAGTATGATGCAGAAAGTTTGATTGAAAGCATCCGCCGTCAGACAGAGGAAGCATTGCAGCAAAATAAAATCACTCTTTCTGAGTCACAGCTTTTGCTGCAAAATTATGAACGCAGTCTTACCCAATATACTTATCTTCAGTCATAATGGGTCATTGGGCATTGGGCATTGGGCATTGGGCATTGGGCATTGGGAATAGCTTATTTGTGAATAGATACAAATTAGCAATTAGCAATTAGCAATTAGCAATTACCAATTACCAATTACCAATTACCAATTATTGAGCAGTGTTGAGAAGATCTGCGATCGCCCGTCGCTCTTCTACTTGTTGAGTCGGCAAAACTTGACGAGCGTCAGTAATCAGCCAATCCAGAGCCGCCGCTTGCAAATCGATCGTCGCCCCGGTTTTATCAACGCAGTAGCGCCCGAACACCAGTTTGTCAACCAAGCGCACTTCTGGCCCCAAACGAGAATACTCAAAAATCACGCTATTTTCCACTGTCGCCCCACTGCAAAGCCAACAATTGGGGCCGATCATCGTCGGCCCAACAATTTTTGCTCCATCTTCAATAATCGTCATCCCGCCAATATAAACAGGTCCGGTAATATCAACTTTGTCCCAGTTCACAGCTACATTCAAACCAGCGTGAATACCGGGGCGCACTTCAATTCCCGGAATCGAAACATTTTTAACTTCTCCCAACAGTACGCTTTGAATTGCGCGCCAATAGTCAGGAACTTTGCCGATATCCACCCACTCAAAGTCCATGCTAATGCCGTAAAAAGGCGCGCCTGCTTCTACTAGCTTGGGAAATAAGTCTGAACCAATATCATACTCTGTATCAGAGGGAATATAATTGAATATTTCGGGTTCAAAAATGTAAATACCAGTGTTGATATCGGTACTCAGAGCTGCCTCTACAGAGGGTTTTTCTTGGAATGCTTGAATTTTCCCAGAATCATCTGTGACCACAACTCCGTAACTCGAAACTGCTTCGCGAGGAACCGATTTCATTACAATAGTAGCGATCGCCCCTTTTTCCCGGTGCCACTTGACAGCAGCAGTCAAATCCAGGTCAATCAAAGCGTCTCCGCACAGCACCACAAAAGTATCGTCAAAAAACGGCGAAAATTCCTGAATCCGCTTCATGCCGCCAGCCGAACCAACGGCCTCTCCGATCATTTTTCCGTCTTCAATCCGCCCTTCAAAAGAATAGCCAATTTGTACCCCAAACTTTTGACCGTCACGGAAGTAATTTTCAATCACGTCAGCTAGATGGGAAACATTCACCATAATCTCGTCAAATCCATGCTGACGAAGCAATTCAACCAAAAACTCCATGACTGGCTTTTGCAGGATGGGAATCATCGGTTTGGGTATTGTCTGAGTAATGGGACGGACACGAGTACCTTTACCTGCCGCCAGAATCATCGCTTTCATGTAACTTCCTCAACCCTTTGTTAATTGATATCAACTCTAACTCTTTTCTCAGACATTTCTTGAAAATTTCATACAAACGAGTAGTTGTATCCATCGTTTCGTTGAACAGGCTTAATTTGATTCCGAGAAACGCTAATCACAGTAGTGTCGTTTACTCGAATATCAAAATTTCCTTTAAACCTTGTGGTTTTAATTCGCTTGCATTTAACCCCCTCATACTTGCCGTCAATTACAGAGACAATATCTCCTGTTTTCCAACCTTTGACCTTTTTTTTGGGCTGATAACCCTTGCGAGGAAAACCATATTTATCAGTCTGTACAACTTGGCGACTCCCCCAACCCATAGCTTTAATTAGCAAAGGTTGATTGATTGCCAAAGTTAAACCCTGACTCACATCTCCGCAGCAAGCAGCATCTATCCAATTAGCCTTTGGTAAACCAAGTTTAGTCCGATTGAACTTAGTTAAAGAACCACGTCCTACATATATATGCTCTAGTTTTGTAGCCTTTAAAACTTCGAGCAAAGCAGATTTAGTAGCATTGACCGCCGCCGCATCCTTTAATGATGCTTTAGCTTGACTCATTATTCTTTTAAGAAGATCAGGCTGGCTTTTCAGAAAGTCTTTGATGTCTTCAGTCCCCTTTTTGATATTGCATTTTTTACAAGCCAAGCACAGGTTAGAAACACGATTGCTACCACCTTTAGCGCGTGGGTTCATATGCTCTACCTGTAACGGTAAATTTTCAGCACTACAGTAAGCACATTTGCGATTCCACTTTTCAAGCAGGTATTCTCTAACCTCATAACCTTGCAGTTCCCCTTGTTGATATTCAATACCATAAACTTCAGGGCTTTGCATTTTTTGAGTATCAAACTTTACCAACTCAAAAGCTATTGATTTAATTGGTGCTAACTTACAAAGGCGATTCACCCAGGTAATTGTAGTTAATACTCGATGCTGCAAACTTGGAGGTAGCCAACCTTTCCGACGAATACGATTAAAAAATCGCGGCTGACGATAACGAGTCTTACGATTACGGCGGTTGCGTCGGATGGCACGGCGAGTTTCCAGTCGCGATTTGATAGCTTGCCCCCGATGGGTAAGTTCAGCACCCCAAATTACTTGGGTTAAGAACACCAAAGCTATACCAGTAGTTTTACTACCAGGATCGATGCGAATTTCTATTGGTTGTGGTTGTTCCTCTACTGATTTGTTGAGGATGATTGCAAATGGGTACAGTCTGAAAACTTTTGCTTTGCCTGCATTTAATAGCTTTCTAGCTATCACTGGCAGGCACGGGGTTAAAGGTTTCTTCCTGCTATCGAGTACGAATACTTGATTGGGATTTTTAGACATGGTTGCGTCTATTCCTAATTAGTAAAGGTTGCCTTGGCATTGTTATTGGTCGGTATGATCTCAACAGCACTGGCTTTACAAAATCCTTGCCTGTTTAACTGCCGAGTTATAGAGCTTGGGGCTGGCACGTACTCCAAGGTATGAACTTGAACGCTTGCCAATAACGAAAGCCTGGACTTACTTAGAATTTTCTGGGTTTATTCAGAAATGTCTAGGATTTGAGTAAGTCAACACTTAGATGCTAGCGGTTGCGATCTATATTTGTCGATCGCACTAAAATCCTGACTTGTTCATAGGCGACATCGTACCAGGCTATCCATCAATTATTCCTGATTTCGCTGGATTTGAGCAATCAGGAATCAGTTAGCGCTAGAATAACAGCCTTGCTCCCAGATTGAACCAGAAAATTCCGGCTAGGGAGATTCTGCCTGGAATTTTAACCGACGGAGTACCATAGTTATTAGTTTCGGAGCGATCGGTCTGATTTGCGCTTCAGGTTAGAGAGCGCGGATTTTGAGGTCTCGGTAAAATTCTTCTTGAACCAACTCTACTTTAGACTGAGCCGACAACAGCAAAAGCGCCCAAAAAATACCAACACGGTCATAATTTGGCGAGTGTACTTCCGAACTCAAAACCGGAAGTTCTGAGTCAACAGGCGAGTGAAAATCGTGATGAGGCCATAGTTCCAGCAATTGTTCCAAGTCCAGCCAACCCTCGTCAATTTCAGAATTACGTTCTCCCAGAAACCGCTCCAGTTCACTAGCGGTTTCCACTAAATTTTCTTGGTGAGCTAGCTCAAATATAGCCTGCGCCGCTTGGGATCGCATTTTTGAAGTTTGGCGACGCCGAGGAGCAACTGTCTGCTCCATTGCTGCTTTCATGAGCTGCAACTGCTCGATCAGTTCTGGAAGCGTCACCGCGCGTTTTTGGGGTAGTTGAGCTACACCGCGGCGGCGGAGTTGCCGCTCCAAATGCTGCGGTAACTGCCGCCCTCCTGAGTTTTCCAAGTTTTCGAGTCCCTCCTCCTCTGCTGAGTCGTTCTGGGGGGGTTCTGAAAGGACGATACTTTCTGCTTTGAGCAAAACCAGCATAGAAGCGTACAAAAAAGCCTGGCCGGAGTGGGACAAATCCGAGAAGTCACCACTCTGTTCGCGATCGCGCGCCTCGTTTAATTTGCTCAAACAGCGATCGAACACTTCAATCACCTTAACATCCCAAGGATTGATTTCTCCCCGTTCTGCTAGGTCAATTAAAAGTGCGATCCCCTCAGAAATCGTTTCTAAACCATCTTGGCCTTTGGCAACGGTCATTCGATTTGAGATTTGAGATTTGAGACTCTAGATGCTAAATTCGATTTAATTGGCGATCGCGATCGTACTCTTGGCATCTTCCACAGTTGAAGATTCTGCACTTTCTAACAAAGGCTGTTTTGATTCTACTTCTCCTCTATAGCGTTTGATATCTTGTTCTAAAGATTTAATTTGCTGCTCTTTTTCGCGAACTTGACGAGTCTCAACACGAGAGACGAGCATTCGCTGCATCCTCGACCACAAACTAAAAACCCACGCTAAAATCGCCCCCAATCCAGTTGCCATAATTAACTCTACTGACAACGGAGCTTTAACTTGAAAGCCTTTGATAATTTGAATAGTGGTCGGCTCTGTATTCTCAATACTGAACAAAACTAGAGCCAAACAAATCAGAAAGATGAAAAAGAAGTTGAGTACCCGCATTTTTTTGCTCCTAATTTTCAAAATATTACCCATAATCAGGATACAGCAGTGCCGTGTCCTCACAATTAATCCGGGTAGGGAAACGGCAATGCCGTGTCCTCCGTTTCTATCATTCCTATGTTACCATAATTGATATAATTTCTTAACCCAACCTAAACAATAAAAACTTATTTCGATAATATCAAGTCAGGTCAATTAATCAATGTATCCTAGAAGTCAATTTGAAATATTCGATCGCCTCCTTCACCATTTCCAGTCCCATGAGCCAAGCTTGATTCATAGGACTGTGATATCTAACCCGTCAACTGCTTTAGGTTTGGGCGATTTTGGGCGTTTTCGCCCCAATACCCATTGCTGGCAAAAGTTGATATTTCAAACCAATACCAGCAAAAACTAATAAAGCAATAATCACTGTACCAATTCCTACCGGACTGGGAATCCAGAATATAGCCTCTAGATAATTAATTTCCCCCGGTTTCAACTTCCAAACCAACTGTTTTCCCTCTGCATAGCTTGCCGGAACCAGCGCACCAGGGGCAGTTTCAATACTTTCGGCTCCCCAAGGCGTGTTCAAACTAAAGTCTAACTCCAAAAGTCCCCCAGGACTCAACAGCATATCACCGTTAGCAGAAAGCAGAGAAATCGATCGCAAATCCAACTCCAAACTCAACCGATTTCGCAACACCAGCAACAAATTATTCTGTTTGACATTCAAATGAGACTCAAACTTCGGCAAATCCGTTTCTATCGGGCTTGCAAACCTAGATTTGTTGGTTTGTGCCGGGTTGTAAAACGCATTAAATTTTTCCTCTAACTCTGCGCCATTATTAAAAGGAATCGTCACTAAAACTTCTCCTTCAGAAAGCCGTTTAGTTTTCCCATCCAAAGAGCGCACTCTACGTTCTACACTCTCCAACCAATCTCCAACAATCTCGCTGCTAAAACTCGTCAGCCTTTCTCCCAGCTTAATGTGCTGCACAATTTCGCCACGGGTTTGACTTTCAAAGTTGACTCCGACATCATACTGAACGCAGCCAGTCACTAAAGTTAAAAGGCACAAGACAAAAGGTAAAAGAAACAAGAAGTGCTTTTTCCTTTTCCCAGTTTCATCCTTGACAATTTCCTGCTTCATTTTACCTTTTTTCCTATTTTTACCTGGTTCCCGGCTCTGCCGTGTCCTCTATATCATTCCTGGCGTAGGGACACGGCACTGCCCATTGGTGTCAACTTAACGTCAAACCCAGTCAGAGACTGCTGTTTGACTATTAAATCTAGATCCCCCCTAGCCCNTCTAGACTTAGGTAAAAGCAAGAAATACCAAGGGTTTCAAGCTTAAGTTGACACCTATGGGCACGCTTGAGTGTCCTCTATATCATTCCGGTGTTACCGGAATTGATATAACTTATTGCCTTGAGGCCACGCCCAACTGTTGAAACAGCATACTAGGTAAATATGCCCCGCCGCCTACCCATTCGGATTCGCTACTCAAATCTACCAAATTTTTAAAGGCTTCAAATATGCTGCCTGCTACCATTGTATTCTTAACACGACCAACAATTTTGCCTTTTTCTACTTTATAGCCTAAATCCAAATTGACCGAAAATTCGCCAGCTAACTGATTGGATTGACCGGCACCTAGAACTTGCTCTACTATTAAGCCTTCTTCCATGCTAGCAATCAGTTCTTGAATAGGAGTGTTGCCAGGGGAAATGCAAAAGTTAGTCAAATTCGGGCCTGGGCGAGACAATCCGCCACGAAAACCATTGCCTGTTGATTCTACACCTCCGCGAGCTGCCCACCTTCTGTCCCAGTAAAATCCGGTGACAGTACCTTTGTCAATCAAGACTTTCCGGGTGGTGGGAGTGCCTTCGTCGTCAAAGGGACAAGCAGAAGGGCCTAAAGTTGGATCTTCAAAAAAGCTAAAGCGTTCGTCAAATAAGGTTTTGCCGATTTTGTCGGCTAGGGGAGATGATTTTTGAACGACGGTTTGCCCGGAAAGGATGGTATTAAATAGGTTGCCGAGGGTGCTGGCGGCGGCATTGGGGGTGAATAATACTGGGTAGGAACCGCTGGTGATGGTGGCTGCATTTTCGGCTAGGCGGTATTTTTCGAGGAGTGTTTGCAGGATGTTGTTGGTGTCGATCGCGCGATCGCACGCGACATCATAACTATATGCTTGCATAAAGTCTTCTCCTTGTACCAAATTGCCTGCGATCGTGGCACTGACTATTTGGCTGCTTCTTTGGGCATACACATCTTGCGTCGTGGCAATTGTGACGCGGCCACTGCGGACGTGGAAGCCCACATCGACGATTATATCGGGATTGTAGGCGTGAACTTGCTGGATGAGGTTTTTGCCGTTTTCGACTAATTCGGCTGTTGTGGGCGGAGTGTAGGTGGTTTCCGGGGTGATTAGGTGGAAGTCGGAAGCGAGTTCAAATTCTGCGGGGTCGCCGATTTCGGCTGTTTGAATCGCTGCATCGACTAAATCGTCTACCCGCGTTAAATCGGTGGAACTAGCAAAGCCGATTTTGCCGTTGTGAATCAGTCGGAGTGCTACGCCTCGGAGGGCTTTGGTTTGGAGGGATTTGAGGCGATTGTTCTCAAATTCGATCGGGGTGTCTTGGCTTGACAGATAGTATACTTCGGCGGCATCGGCGCGTTGAGATGCCAATTTTAATATCTGTTCTATGGTTGAATCGCTCACAATAATCGCCTTTCTGGTTTGGTCTTTGTTTTATTTTAGCTATGAAAGCGTCGGAATCTCTGGGGCGATGCCTGCACTCAGGTTGAGGTTGGGATGGATAGGCGTCGCATTGCTTCTGATTTCATGTTTTTCACCTTTGATGGATTTTAGGGCGGGCTAGAAGCCCACCCCACAAGAGAATTCACTCTTTGTGGAACAGGCCGGAAAGCCTGTTGCTGTGGAACAGGCATCTTGCCTGTTGCTAATCAGTTTTTCTGAGGACTTTTATGCGGGGTGGGGGCGGGTTTATTTGACTTATCTGCACTCTTTAAAGCTGTTGGTGAACCCGCCCCTACGATAATTTTGGCGCGGGCAAGATGCCAACCCCACAAGAGAATTCAATCTTTGTGGAACAGGCCAGAAAGCCTGTTGCTAATAAGGATTACTTAATTTCGAGTTACTAAAACCCAATCATCAACTGTTTTTACAACCTTAGCGTTTTTCAAAGCTAGATGTTTGAAAACTGATTTATCTAATAGAAAATAGGGTTGAGAAAGTGTTTGCCATTTTTGTTGCAGTGTCGGCCCGTCGGCGACAATAACTTGGTGGTTGCTGTAAAAGTTTAGCGACGGACGAGGGAAACGGTGAGAAGTAAACACTTGTTGACCAGCGGGAGTTCCGGTGCGGACTATTTCGGCGACGGGCTTAACTGGATAATCCTCGGCTAGTTCCCACACCCAGTTGTCTGAGGCGACAAATACTAACAATGTGACGTAGGTTCCCCAAATTAAAACTAATAGAAATTGTCGGTCTTTACGGTGTAGCAACACGGCAGATATTGTCATTGTCAATGCTACAAACATTAGCATCAACTGCAAATCTCCCTCCCTTGGCACAATGTATTTCCCAATTGGGACTAAGCCGCTGAAGTAAATGCAGCCGACAATAGCAACTACAGCCAGCACTCCCAAAATTGCGGGATGAGGTAATAAAGATACTGCATCAAAATATTTTTCTACTTCCTCTGTTTCTGGTTCTTCTCGTAACCACATTTGCTCCCAAACTTCGGCGAGATAACTGCCGACTGCTAGGGCAACAACTGGATAAATTGGTAAGATATACCAAGGCAGTTTGGTATTCATGACAGAAATAGCTAGTAGATAAACTCCACTCCAAACCAACACTAATTTCTGGCCTGGAAAATTGCGGTTTTCCCATGTCAAACGCAGCCCTTGTAACCAAAATAACTGCCACGGCCAAGCTGATTCTAAGATTTTTAAAAGATAATACCAGGGCGGGCCTTTGTGATTGCTTACAGTTTCCCCAATTCGCCGGAATGATTGGCTAACTAAGTTAGTGTTGATGAAGTCTTGACCGTAGTGCACCCATTGGGCAAAATACCAACCTACTACGGGTAATGTTCCGATCGCCAATCCGCCCCAAAGATACCGAGAAGTGAGTAGTCGTGGGGTATCCCAAATTAGGAATAAAAAGCCGATCGCACCTAGTAGCATCCCCAACATCACACCCTTTGTCAAACAAATGAGTCCGAAGCTAATACCCGCGCCCAAAGCGTAACGCAAATCCCGGCGCGATCGCACCAAACACCACATTGACAAGAGCAAGAAACATAAAACCGCCCCATCCAACATGGCCAAACGTCCATGCCGCACCACCGGAAGCAGCGTCAGATAAACCAAAGTCGAAAAAATGGCGATCGAGCGTCTGGGAAACAACTCCCTGCCAATGGCGTAAAGCAGGGGCACTGAAGTAGCTGTCAGCATGGCGGGTATCAACCTCGCCGTCCATTCGCTGACACCTCCGGCGGCAAAACATAGCCCGATTAGCCAGTGTACCAGGGGAGGCTTGTTGAAATAAGGCATTCCGCCGATCGTCGGATAAAGCCAATTTAACTTACCGCCCCAGATTTCGCGACTCACCTGGGCTGCAATTCCTTCATCCCAATCGCGCAAAGCCACACCGCCCAGATTCAGCCCGAAAATTAGTACAGCAGCCAACATCCAAGCCAACATCCACAGTTTGTCTGTAGAGTGGTCATTGAGGCGGCTTGTATATTTTTCGGTACTCGGTGGAAAGATTTCTGACATGACTTTAAGAGAGTTATGCGTCCCAAACTGAAGGTAAACTTAGACAAGTGTTATTTACGACCAGGGATTTTTTATGAATTTACCCGTCATCATAGATATTATCATCGGCTTAGTTTTTATCTACCTGAGTTTAAGCTTGCTAGCTTCGGAAATTCAGGAATTGATTGCTACTGTGTTGCAGTGGCGGGCAGAGCATTTAAAAAAGTCGATCGAAGTGCTGATTGCTGGCGGCAATGAAGGCGCGCAGGATGAGGCTGAATTTCAGCGAGTCGGAGAGTTAGCAAATTTGATTTATAGCAATCCGATCATTAGTGATTTGAATCAGGGAGCTCAAGGGCCTTTACCACAGATATTTCGGTCTTTGATACACAGTCTAGGTGCATTCTATCGCCGACTTAGTGGCAGAAAAAATGTTTTTGGAGATAAATCAACTGGGCCTTCTTACATTCCATCAGAGAGTTTTTCTAGCAGCCTTTTGGATACGTTGAAAATCAATCAGTTGATCAAATCTATCACTGAAGCTAGATTGAAAAGATTTAAAGATCTACAGTTGACACAAATTAAAGTTATTGGAGAAGGTTTGAAGTTGTCCGAGTCTACTCAACCGATTATCGATCAAGAATTTGTGTGGCTAACAGGGGAGTTTGAGCGAGTTATTGAAGATTATAAAAATGATCTAGTAACTTTGAATAATAGCTTGGATCGGATGTCGGAAAAGCTAGGCTTCTATATTAGTGATTCTCAGGTTTATTTGCCGGAAGCTGAGTTGGAAGGGAGAGAGTTTCAGCGCCAAATGGGATTTATTAAAGCTAATTTTGATAGTGAATTTGAACGGGCGGCGTTACGGAAGCAACTGCAACCGAGTTTGAGCAATGTTTTAAATAAGATTAGGAAGGTTAGGAAAACTGAGGAGACTATAACAGAAATTCTGGAGGAGAAGGAGGACAGTCCGATTTATCAACAAATCCAAGCAACTGTTGATAGTATGCCAGAAGCTCTGAAAAATAGTCTTTATATCTTAGCACAGCGGGCTGAAAAGGATGGTGGTGATAGTCAGGAGCAGTTGCAGCGGTTTCAGCGGGAAATTGAGGTTTGGTTCGATCGCAGTATGGAGAGAGCTTCGGGGGTTTATAAGCGGAATTCTAGGGGGGTGGCAATTTTGCTCGGTACTGCGATCGCGATCGGTGCGAATGCTGATACTATCAACATTATTAATCGGTTGTCGAAGGATTCGATGTTGCGATCGACTGTGAATTTGTACGCTCAGCAGTTGGTGGAAAGAAATCCTGCAACGAAATTAGATGATTTACCAAGTATCACAAAAATTCAAAATGAAGTCGGTATAGCTTTAGATAATTTAGCAGTTCCTTTCGGCTGGAGTGAACCTAACAGAGTAGAAATAGATTCCCAGGGAAATATATTGTGGCCCGCTTTTGTGAGAAAATTTTTCGGTTGGGTATTGAGTGGTTTGGCTATTTCTATGGGAGCGGTTTTTTGGTTTGATGTGCTGAGCAAGATTATCAATATTCGCAATGCAGGTAAGAAACCGCCTTCTACTACAGATTCTTGATGCCAAGAAGAAATTAGGACACGGCAGTGCCCATTGGTGTCAACTTAAGGCCAAACCCTGTCACAGACTANCCTTCTTAAGGGGGATTTAGGGGGATCTAGACTCAGGTAAAAACCAGATTTCTCAAGGCTTTCATGCTTAAGTTGACACCAATGGGCACTGCCGTGTCCTCTATATCATTCCGGTGTTACCGGAATTGATATGACGGCTGACGGTTGACTGCAATTCCCCAATTCTTCAATCGAAAATCCCAAATCTAAAATCTAAAATCCTTTGACGGCTGACTGTTGACGTTTCAGTGAAATTACGGAGAACATAAATTCCGTGCGATCGCGGATGCAGAGCCAGCAGAAATATGTGACACTGAGATGTGAGGTATTAATTCCGGTAGCATCGGAATGATAGAGGAGACCGCAGTGCCCATTGGTAATTCTTAGGGAATTTATATTATTTAAATAGCCGAAAGTTACCACAAACAATAGTTGTGTGCAACTACAAGGGTTAAATCAGAAATCAGGATAAAAATAAATCCAAAAAAACGATTAAGCTATTGCACATAATTAAAATTAGATGTTAGGATGCAATCAAACAAAGCTGATAAAATTACTCCTGGGGTGTATTTACCAATAACGACCTTGATGGAGTATTAAACATGAATTCTACGTTCGCTCAAGCTGATTCACAATCTTCACTGGAAAAACTGCCCCCACGTTCCTTAGTATTCATTGACTCTGGTGTGGAAGGCTATGAGTCTATTGCGGCAGGAGTTTTGCCAGGACAACAGGTGGTGATACTCGATCGCCACAAAAACGGTATCGAACAAATTACCTCAGAAATTGAAAACTACTCCTCTACTAACGGGGCGATCGATTCTGTTCACATCATTTCTCACGGTAATTCTGGCAATCTAGAACTCGGCAGCACTACTCTGGGTTCAGATAACATCGAGCAACACCAAAGCCAGTTGGATAAGTGGCACAAGGGACTATCGGAAAAAGCAGATATCATGCTTTACGGTTGCGATGTAGCTGCGGGTACAGGCACTAATTTCGTCGATCGCATTGCTGAATTAACCGGAGCAGATGTTGCTGCATCCACCAACTTAACAGGCATCAACGGCGATTGGAACTTAGAGTTTGCCAAGGGCGAGATTGAATCACCCTTAGCCTTGAGCGCCGATGTGATGGCAAATTACCAAGGTGATTTAGCTAATATCGTCGTTACAAATAATAGCGATAGTGGAGCCGGTTCTCTGAGAGCTGCGATCGCCTCGGCCGCCGCTGGCGATACCATTACCTTCGCACCCGGTTTAGCCAACCAAACCATCACCCTGACTAGCGGTCAACTGGACATTCCCGTTGGCAAAAACATTACCATTGATGGCGCTGCGGCAAGTGGTTTAACCCTCAGCGGTAATAACGCATCCCGCGCCTTTTTTGTCAATGCAAATGTTGTTACCGCTACCAATTTTACTCTCAAAAACCTGATTGTTACTAAGGGTAAAACTACTGAGACAGGTGGTGCGATCGGCACAACCGACGAAGTAAACCTCACAGTAGACAATGTTCAGTTCAACAACAACGTTGCTGACAAAGGTGGCGGTGCAATTTTTGGCAATTTCAACAATACTCTGACAGTCAGCAACAGTAAATTCAACGGCAATGTTGCTACCGCAGCGAATGATGAACGGGGTGCAGGTGCGATCGGCTTTTTGAGTTTCAAAGCTATTACAGTCACCAACAGCGACTTCACCAACAACAAAGGAATTAACGGCGGGGCAATTAACAGCCTGCAAGGTAAGCTGACAATTGACAACTCGCGATTCATCGGCAACGACACCACCGCAGCCACTTTCGCCACAGGCCAAAGTAATCCTGGTTTAAGGGGTAACGGTGGCGCTATTTACACAGACAGAGCTAGCAATCCCAATGAAGCTTCCGGCACAATCAAGATTACAAATAGCGTATTTCAGAATAATAAAGGTCGAGGTGAAGGAGGCGCAGCTTATCTGTTCACCGGCAGCCAAGACAAGGTAATTTTGGAAAACACCACCTTCCAAGATAACGAAATTATGGCGCTAACAGGCAACCCCGGCGGTGAAGATACTGGAAATGGTGGTGGGGTGACGATTTTGAGCGACAGTACCAACCAGGGATTGACCATTACCAACACTAGCTTTGCTGGCAACAAAGCCAATAATCAAGGTGGTGGCCTGTGGATGCGAAATGCCCCTGCTACGATTACTAACAGTACGTTTTCTGGCAACTCCACCGCGTTTGCTGCTGGTGATTTCAACAAACTCGGCGGTGCAATGACTCTTGGTGCACCCACAACTATTGTCAACACAACGATCGCCGATAATAGCGCCGGTTGGGTTGGTGGAGGTATCTTCGCCGATGCCGGTAATGTCACTCTCAAAAACACGATTTTTTCCAAAAATACAGCGGCTAACGGAGGAAACCCTTGGGGAATTGAGCAACACACCACGGCCCAATATAGCGATCAAGGAGGGAATTTTCAGTGGCCTGTGATTAGCACTGATATCAAAGCGACGACAAGTGTGACAGTCGCAGACCCCTTACTCGGCCCCCTAGCAACTATCAACGGCGCTTTAGTTAGGCCTTTGCTAACAGGAAGTCCAGCCATTGACAAAGGTATCGCTGCTGGGGCACCAGGTACGGATCAACGCGGTGTAGTTCGTCCTCAAGATGGTGATACTATCCCAGGTGCGATCGTAGACAGCGGTTCCTTTGAATTTAGCACCACCGTCCCGACACCCACACCAACTCCAACTCCCACACCAACTCCTACTCCAACTCCAACTCCAACTCNGCGCCCATACCAACTCCAACACCCGCGCCCATACCAACTCCTACACCCGCGCCCATACCAACTCCAACACCCGCGCCCATACCAACTCCTACACCCGCGCCCACACCCGCTATCATTACCGTTACCAACAGTAATGATAGCGGGGCTGGTTCCTTGAGAAGTGCGATCGCCTCCGCAGCAGCCGGTGATACCATTAACTTTGCCTCCAGTCTTGCCAGCCAAACAATTACTCTCAGTTCTGGTCAACTTCTGATTGACAAAAGCTTGACAATCGATGCAAGTGGTGCTGCTAATTTAACCATTAGTGGCAACAATGCTTCGCGAGTGATCCTCACACAAAGTTCAACCAATGTTACTCTAAAAAACCTAATTGTTGCCAACGGCAAAGTTTCAGGAACCGATCCGAATAATGAGGTGACAAGCGCAGGTGGTGGCATTCAAACTGGCGGTAACAGCACTTTAACTTTAGAAAATTGCCAAGTCAATAATAACGTTGCTGGTTACGCTGGTGGCATTTACGCGGGTTTCCAGAGTACCACAAATGTAACAAATAGCACCTTTACTGGCAATGATGGGCGATCGGCTAACAGTGAACGAGGTGGCGGTGCGATCGGCACAAAAAGTGGAGGTTCTCTCACTGTCAAAGGCTCTACTTTCACCAACAACAAAGGCATTAACGGCGGGGCAATCAACCACCTTTTGGGCAACCTAACCGTAGAAAATTCTACTTTTTTAAATAACGATTCTACCGCAGGAACCGGACAAAATACCAGCGGTTATGGCGGTGCAATTTACACCGATGGTGCTAATGCTTCCGGTGCAAATAGTACACCTGGGCCTGTCGGTGGCACGATCGCCATTCGTAACAGTCGCTTTGAGGGCAACAAAGGCGCAGGACAAGGTGGCGGGATGTTTCTCTTTGTATATCCCCCAGACAAAATCATTATTGAAGGCAGTACAATCGTCAACAATCAAGTCGTCAAAAGCAGCAACGGCGATGCTTTAGGCGGCGGTGTACGAATTGGTAATGGCGAATTCACAATCAGCAACACTACTTTTTCTAACAATTTGGCACAGAGTCAAGGTGGTGCTTTATGGGTCGGAGAAAAATCCCCTGGTACGATTGTCAACAGTACCTTTGCAGAGAATAAAGCAGAAGATTCCAGCGGCAAAAGTGGTTTGGGCGGTGCAATCACGTTAAACACTTCTGAATCTATTAGTATTGTCAACAGCACTATTGCTAAAAATTCAGCAGGATTTCAAGGCGGAGCATTTTGGGGTGGTGGTTCGGAAACCACTCTCAAAAATACGATTGTTGCCAACAATACAGCAAATAATGGTGGCAATTCTTGGAATATCAAACAAAATGCTGGTAGCAGCAAATTTAGTGACGGCGGTGGCAACTTTCAATGGCCTGCCAAAAACCCTAATGACTCCAGCGATTTTAATGTAACAGATAGTGTGACTATTGCTGACCCTAAACTCGACGTATTGCAAACTATTAACGGTTTCTCAGTCATGCCTTTGCTAGCAGGAAGTCCGGCAATTGATGCGGGGACTGGTGCCGGTGCGCCTGCTACGGATGAGCGTGGACAAACTCGCCTTGATGGTGATAGTAATGGGAGCATAATTGCAGATAGTGGCGCTTACGAATTTAACGGTACTGTCACACCAACTCCAACTCCGACGCCAACTCCAACTCCAACTCCAACTCCCACGCCAACTCCAACTCCCACGCCAACTCCAACTCCAACTCCCACGCCAACTCCAACTCCCACACCAACTCCAACTCCCACACCAACTCCAACTCCCACACCAACTCCCATACCAATACCAACTCCAACCCCAACTCCAACTCCTAGTACAGATGATTGTTTATTCCGCACCAGCGCCCCAGAATTCAACTCTGCTACCATGATTCCCAACGCCACTCAACAAACCCTCAAAGGGGATGACACTGGCAATTTCATCATGGGCGGCAGCCAAAACGAGTCAATTAACGGACTTGCTGGTAATGACACCCTCTACGGCATGGGCGGCAATGACAACATTGATGGCGGTGCCGATAACGATTCAATTTTTGGCAATGAAGGTACCGATTTTCTTCAAGGTGGCTCAGGCAACGATATTATCTACGGTGGTAAAGACAATGACATTGTTTTGGGTGGCGAAGGCGACGACTTTTTGAAGGGAGATTTCGGCAAAGATACTGTTGTTGGCGGATTAGGAAACGATACTATTTTTGGCGGCAAAGATGACGACATCTTACTCGGTGAAGATGGCGATGACTATATTCTTGGTAACTTAGGAAATGACACAATCAATGCTGGAAATGGCAATGATAGTGTGTTTGGCAATGAAGGTGCAGACCTACTTTTCGCTAAAGCTGGAAATGACACCCTTTACGGAGGTAAAGAAAACGACAGTCTCGATGGCGGTGAAGGCAATGACTTATTGTTCGGCGGCAATGAAAATGATGTGATCTGTGGCGACATCGGTAACGATACACTTTACGGTGGCAAGGGTAATGATATTTTGAGTGCAGGTGCTGGTTCCGATTTTCTCAGTGGCGATATTGGAGATGATACTTTGACTGGCGGTTCTGGAAATGATGTATTTTTCCTAAATCAAAGTTTGGGTAGCGACATCATCACAGATTTCCGCAAAGGTGAAGATTTAATTGGGTTGAATCCTGGTTTGAGTTTCAATCAACTCAGTATTACTTCTAGCAACAATCAAACTTTGATTAGTGTCACCGATAGCAATCAATTGTTAGCGAAGCTGAACGGTGTTGCTGCGAATACTCTCACTGCTAGTGATTTTATCACTCAGTAGTTATTAAGTAGATGAGCGGTAAAATACATACACCAGATTGCAGGTTTATAGGTCAATACCGTTCAGTTAAGGCTAAAACTCAACAAATCTATGTAGGTTGGGTAGAACGAAGTGAAACCCAACAAAGCCTCGGAAATGTTGGGTTTCGTTCCTCAACCCAACCTACAATCATTCTTAACTGAACCGTATTTGTTTATAGGTACTATCAATATCCCCGTAGGGACACGGCACTGCCGTGTCCTCTATATTATTCCGGCAACACCGGAATTTATATAAAAAAGTATTCTGAATCCTGCTATAATTTTTAGTAGTTTTCACTTTTTTGCCTAACTTAGGCATGATTCACATCTTAATATTATCTACCCAAAGTAAACAATGTGAGAATTTCTCAAAAATCTCTTTTCCCCAACTCAGTATATGCCACACGGTCACTGCTATCTGTGGCAAACTCCTTTAGTGTGGCTGCACGTAACGGGCGACTTTTTAATTGCGATCGCCTATTTTTCGATTCCCACGATGTTGATTTATTTTATATTTAAACGACGGGATGTTCCTTTTTTAGGAATCTTTGCTTTATTTGGTGCATTTATTATTCTGTGCGGTACGGGTCACTTATTAGAAATTTGGACGCTGTGGCATTCTGCTTATTGGCTTTCGGGAATTGAGAAAGCAGCAACTGCAATCGTTTCCTGCTTTACTGCCGGACAAATGGTAACACTATTGCCACAGTTTTTATCTTTGAAAACCCCACAGGAATTAGAGGCAATAAATAGTAAATTGCAGTCTGAAATCGCCGTGCGTCAAAATGCAGAATTAGCTTTGCGATGTGCTTATGATGACTTAGAAATTAAAGTACAAGAGCGCACCGCACAGTTGAGAGAAACTAACAACTGCTTAGAAATGGAAATTCGCGATCGCAAGCAAGCCGAGTTAAAATTGCGCTCCGTTACCGAACGCTTGCAATATTTGCTAGCAGCCACTCCAGCGGTTATTTTTAGCTGCAAATTAGGCGGAAATTATGACGTAACATTTGTCAGCGAGAACATTATTTCAATGATGGGCTACGAAGCGCGAGAATTTGTTGATGGTTCCCTGGATTGGCATAGCATCATTCACCCAGAAGATCGAGAGATTGTTGATAATTCATTCGCTAAAATATTGGAAAAAGAATCGATTTCCTACGAATACCGCGAACGGCACAAAGACGGTAGTTATCGCTGGATATACGATGAGGTTAAGTTGGTCAAAGATGCTGCAGGGCTACCTGTGGAGTGTGTTGGTTATGGAGTAGATATTACTGCTCGTAAACAAGCGGAAATAGCTTTGCAGCAACAAGTAAAAAGGGAGCGGCTCGTGAATTCGATTCAAGAGCGAATTCGCTCCTCTCTTAATCTAGAAGAAGTGATGAAAATGGCGGTTGAAGAAGTTCGCCATTTTCTGTCAACTGACAGGACAATTATTTACCGATTTAATCCAGATTGGAGTGGATTTGTAGCCGTCGAGTCGGTAGCAGTCGGTACGATGCCGATTTTGGGACTTGATATTAATGATCCTTGTTTTCAGGAACGCTACGCCCCTGTTTACGAGCAGAGATACATTCGCGCGATCGACAATATTTACACGGCAGGTATTTCAGAGTGCCACATTAATTTACTGAGCCAGTTTGGAATTCAAGCTAACCTCGTAGTTCCCATTTTCCAAGGTGAAAAACTATGGGGATTACTCATTGCTCATCACTGCCGCAGTCCAAGGAATTGGAACTCTTCTGAAATAGAATCTCTCAAGCAAATTTCCGTACAGCTAGGAATTGCCATCCAGCAATCCACCCTTTTTGAACAAGCCAAAACAGAAATTGCCGATCGCAAATTGGCAGAAATAGCATTACAAAAAGCTGTCATAACCGCTGATAGAGCTAACCGCGCCAAGAGCGAATTTCTTGCTTCTATGAGCCACGAATTGCGGACTCCTCTGAATGCCATTCTGGGATTCAGTCAGGTGATGGTGCGCGATTCATCTTTAAACAATCAACACCAGCAGCATCTAGAAATTATTAATCGCGCTGGCGAACACTTGCTTTCGCTAATTAATGATATTTTGGAAATGTCCAAAATTGAAGCGGGGAGAAGTCAGCTTAATGAAAGCAGTTTTAATTTAATGCACCTGCTAGAAACCTTAGAAGAAATGTTTCGATTGAAAGCTAAATCTAAGAAATTGCAGCTAAATTTTGAAGTGGCTGAGGGCGTACCGCACTTTGTTAATGGAGATGAGGGTAAATTGCGCCAGATTTTGATTAATCTTGTCGGAAATGCCATCAAATTTACAGAGACGGGTAGTGTTATTTTGCGAGTGAAAAAGAAGATAGAAGAAAGCTTGGCGGTTGAAACCGCAGCTATACAAACAAAACCCGCCGACGCGGGTTCTAATCAGTCCGCGCAGGCGGACTTTGATTGTGTAGACGCGAATTCTATTCGCCCGGAATTTTTAGAAAACTTTGATTGTGTAGACGCGAATTCTATTCGCCCGGTATATTCACAAAACCCGGCATTTTTAAGCCTTCAGTTTGAAATTGAAGATACTGGCTCTGGTATTGCCGCAGAAGAGATCAATAAATTATTCCAACCCTTCGAGCAAACAACAACAGGTTATAAATCTCAACAGGGGACTGGATTAGGTTTACCAATTAGTCGGAAATTTGTACAAATGATGGGAGGAGATATTGCTGTCAGCAGTACCCCTGATTTGGGAAGTACGTTTTCATTTGAGATTCAACTTAGCCTTGTCGATCCTATTGATGTTAAAATGGTTAAACCGCATAAAAAAGTCATTGGTTTAGCACCGAATCAACCAGAATATCGAATTTTGGTGGTTGACGATCGCGCCGACAACTGTTTAGTCATAGTCAGATTATTGTCACCATTAGGCATCCTCGTTCGAGAAGCTAGAAATGGTCAAGAAGCTATTGCTGTATGGGAGGATTGGCAACCGCACCTGATTTGGATGGATATGCAAATGCCTGTGATGGATGGCTATGAAGCCACCAGGCAAATTAAAGCTCATCCTCTGGGAAAACAAACCGCGATCGTTGCGCTGACTGCTAGCGTTTTTGAAGAGGAACGAAAAACTATTTTGGCAGCAGGGTGCGACGATTTTATCCGTAAACCCTTCGAGGCAAATATCTTATTTACGAAAATGGAAGAACTTTTAGGAGTCCGCTACATTTACGAGGAACCTGTTGAGGGTAGCCTAGAAAATGAAAGCGAAATTAGCGGATATAGTATCAATCAATCTGTAGAATCACAACTCCGGGAAATGCCTATTGAGTGGGTACAGAAGATATATGATGCTGCTCATGAATGTTGCGATGATAAAATTATCCAGTTGATTGAGGAAATGCCTAGAGAATTTGCGACTGCTGCACAAATCTTAACTAATTTAGTGCATGATTTCCTATTTGACGATATTATAGATCTAGCGAAATCGGTGGTAACAGCGCGTCAGTATTAATATTTTTCGATCCTAACAAACACCTTGAGCGATCGCATGGACAGCAATCAATATCCTACAAGTCAAGCCAGCATTTTAGTGGTTGATGATAAACCAGATAACGTGCGGCTTTTATCAACAATTCTAACTGAAAAAGGGTATCAGGTTCGTAAAGCGCTGAACGGGCAAAGGGCGATCGCTACGGTGCAGGAGTTTCCGCCGCATCTAATTCTGCTGGACGTGATGATGCCAGAGATGAATGGATATGAGGTGTGTGCCAAGTTGAAAGCTTCACCAAAAACCAGTGCTATTCCAGTGATTTTCTTAAGCGCCTTAGATGACGTTTCAGATAAGGTGAAAGCCTTTGATGTGGGAGCTGTTGACTATATTACGAAACCTTTTCAAGAGAAAGAAGTATTGGCACGAGTGGCAAATCAGTTAACAATTCAAAATCAGCAACGGTTACTTCAAGAACAAACCAAGCAATTAGAAGAAATTGTCGGGCGATTGCAAAACGAGATTAAAGAGCGGCAGGGGGTTGAGTTAGCTTTACGTCTTGCTCAAAAAAAGTCGGATCATTTATTATTAAATATTTTACCAGCAGCGATTGTTGAAAATTTAAAAAAAGGCGAGAGGACTGCGGCGGAGAGGTTTGATTCAGCAACAGTTTTGTTTGCCGATATTGTTGATTTTACTTCTCTTGCTGCCAGAATTTCACCTCTGGAATTAGTTAATTTTCTCAACCAGATTTTTTCAACATTCGATCAACTAACTGAAAAACATGGATTGGAAAAAATTAAAACGAATGGGGATGCTTATATGGTAGCAGGGGGGTTGCCGGTGGCGAGGGCAGATCATGTGGAGGCGATCGCAAATATGGCGTTAGATATGCAGGCTGCGATCGCACATTTTCAAACTGACACAGGCGAACCTTTTCAAATTCGGATCGGCATTCATACAGGGCCAGTAGTTGCTGGCGTAATTGGCACTAAAAAATTTAGCTATGACTTGTGGGGAGATACTGTTAATGTTGCTTCTCGGATGGAATCTCAAGGATTACCAGGGTATATTCAAGTTACTACTGCTATTTATGAGGAATTAAAAGATCGGTATGTATTTGAGGAAAGAGGTGCGATCGAGGTTAAAGGTAAAGGAGAGATGATCGCCTATTGGCTAAAGGCTAAAAAAGTTAGTTAAACTGAGATATTGCACCATTGTCAGCAACAGGCAAGATGCCTGTTCCACAAAGAGTGAATTTTCTTGTGGAACAGGCAAGATGCCTGTTCAGAAAAGGCGCAACAGGCAAGATGCCCGTTCCACAAAGAGTGAATTTTCTTGTGGAACAGGCAAGATGCCTGTTCAGAAAAGGCGCAACAGGCAAGATGCCCGTTCCACAAAGAGTGAATTTTCTTGTGGAACAGGCATCTTGCCTGTTCAGAAAAGGCTTATTGAGTACCTCATAAACCTGCAATCTGCTGTAATTAAAAAATGAAGATTATTTGCAGTTTAAAAGTTGCATTTTCCCGTACTATCTCAATGCGATCGATAAATTCTCGAAAGTAGAACCTGCGTTCCGATTCTGATAAATCTAACCAAAATTGAGGAAGAGAAACGGTTTGAGCTGTTTCTCGCAAATTCACTGGCGGTAATTGTGCAAGTTTGCTTTGTAATTCTGCTATTTCTGTGCGGATTTTGTAGACTCTCAATTCGGCAGTTTCTGTGTCTAAAATGCCGTTTTCAATCAGCGCTGACAGTTGATTGATGATTTGTTCTTTAAATTCGATCGCACTTCCAATTCCTGCTTTAATTCCATTCATATCTGGAATTTTCAACCCCGCAACGGCATCGGGCAAATTCTGACAAATTCCGGCTATGGTTAATTGCAATACTTCGTCGTAGTCAAGGCCGCTGCATTTAAGCTGGCGGGAACAGTTAATTGGCCGCAAATACAGATATTCTCGGCTTTTGCGGTAGGCGGTAACTTTTGCGACTGTCATGGGCGATCGACATTCGGCACAAATTGCTAAACCTGCAAGGGAACGAGGGGCGCTGGCGGTGCGGGGAGGCAGGCGGCGGTTGCGGCGTAACAATCGGTCTATTTGGGCGGCTTCTTCTCTGGAAATAATCGGAACGTGAGTATTAGAAATTACTTGACCGTTTTGATATTCTAAATCGCCTCGGTAGGCGGAATTTGTTAGCCAGCGGCGACCGGTACTGACAGAGATTTTTTTGTGGTATTTCTTTGCTAAATATCGCACTGAACCCCGCAAGGAACCGTAGATCAAAAAGTGTTCAAAAAAGTCTTTGACGGTGGGGGCGGTGGTTTTATCGATCGCATAACGGTCTTTGCCACGCCGATAGCCGTAGGGGGCTTTACCTGGTGGAATGCGGGCTTTGATGCGGTTGCGGGCGTGTCCTTTGCGAATGCTGCGGCTGTGTTGACTGCGCTGGATTTCTGCTAGAAGTTTGAGTAAGTTTGCTCTGTTTTCTGTTGGTTTTTCGTCTGTGACAATTAGTTCGATGCCGAGGATTTCGAGTTGGGCGAGGTGCGCGCACACTTCCTGTAGTGTGTCGCCGAGTTCTTCAAAGCGCTGAATTAACAGGTATTTGACTGGTTCAGTTTGGCAGTCTTTGAGCAGTTGTTGTAGTTGTTGTCGTCCTCCTAAGTCTTGGTAGGTGCGATCGACTTCTTGGCCCCAAAATCCTGGTGCAGGTGCAGATTCTAGCAAAGGTTCGCTATAACTGTAGGCAATGATTTTCATCTTTTACTGGCTGAGTTCAATGATATTACCATCTGGATCTTGGGTGAATAAAGCCGATCGACCTGATGCACTCATTTGGATCTGGCAATTATGAGCAATTAATTTTTGTTTCGCTATCTCTAAGTCAGCAACAGAAAATGCCAGATGTCGATTGCGTCCCAATTTATCACTATCTACGGCATCTGGGATAATTTTTGCAGCTAAAATTAGGTGTATCTGGAAGTTGCCAACTTGATACCAAACACCGGGAAACTTTAAGATTCTATCTAGTTTTGATAGTCCTAATACGTTGGTGTAAAAATGTTCTGACTTTTCGAGGTTAGAGATGAGTATGGCGGCATGGATGGATTCTGTGATTTGCATTTTTGCTGGGGATTTATTGACAGATTATGTTTGTTGAACTGGCAATTCAATGATAAACTCAGTTCCCTTTCCTGGTTCTGACTCGCACCGCAGAATTCCTCGGTGGTTTTCTACTAAAATTTTGTAGACAATAGACAATCCTAAACCAGTACCTTTGCCGATTTTTTTGGTAGTGAAAAACTGCTCGAACATTCGTTCTTTTACCTGTGCAGTGATTCCCGATCCAGTGTCGGCAATCCGCACTCTCACTCGATCGTTTTCTGCTAGCTCAGTGCGGATATATATCTTTAATAAAGTATCTGGTTTCTCTTCTGCTGCTTCTTCCAAAGCATCGATTGCGTTGCTAATTAAATTCATAAATACTTGATTTAGCTGTCCGGCATAACACTCTACAGAAGGCAATTTTCCGTAGTCTTTAACTATGTCAATATCACGGCGATTTTTTTGAGGATTGAGGCGATTTCGCAAAATTAACACGGTACTGTCAATGCTATCATGCAAATCGCACAGTGTCATGCTACTGTGATCACTGCGCGAAAAGTTTTGCATTGATTTGACAATTTCGCGAATTCGATCGGACCCCATTTGCATTGAAGACATCACTTTTGGCAAGTCTTCAAGTAAAAAATCTAGCTCCATTTCTTCGATCTGATCTTGAATCTCCTCAGACGGATTGGGATAATTTTCTTGATAGAGACGTAGTAGGTGGAGTAAATCTTGAGTATAAACTTCGACATGGCTTAAGTTGCCGTAAATAAAACTGACTGGGTTATTGATTTCGTGGACGATACTAGCCATTAGTTCTCCCAGAGAAGACATTTTTTCGCTGTGGAGGAGTTGAGCTTGAGTTTCTTTTAGTTCGCAAAGTGTGCGATCTAGTTCAGATGCTTTAGCTATGGATGCGGCCGTAGCAGCGCAACTTTCTTGATATAGTTCAACTTGTCTGATATCTATTTCAAATTGTTCGACTTCGCTCTCATATTGATATTGACTAACCACTGCATCGAAAGCTTGCAGTAGTTCGCCGGAAGCTGCTGCTATAATGTACAACAGGTGGGCATTGTCCGGCTTGAGTTCGGCATCTGGAACTTGCACTAATGCTTTAATGCGATCGATATATTCGCATAGTTGTTTGTCTAGATAAAGCGGTGCTTCAAAATACATTGCTTTGACAGCGGGTGAAGGGGGATTTAATAAGTTGATGCTGCTGTCAGTGTTGATTAAGGCGCTGTGGGATTTTTCCATAAGAGCGATCGCATCTAACAAATCTGCCCGCAGTTGTTCTCTTTCTGCTGTTTCTGGAGAGCCAACTAACCTCATGGCAAAAAATGCGGTTTTTTGGGAAAGCATTCGCTGCCGGCCACTGAGGTTAATTATAGCGGCGCTAATTTTTCGAGCTGTCATAATTTCTTCAATATTGAAGTAGTTTTTGAGTACCATGACTGGTAATACCTCTGACTCAACTGATGAATGTCTGTAAGTCTTGTTCGCAGAAGATATGGTCATCATAAAAAATGTTTTTCACTATACTGTTAAAAATATAGTTGGTATCCAACTACGAAATTAGTATAATTAGTAACATTTTTTAAATCGGTACTAGAATCTATGGTTAGACACAATCTAGGTTAATTACCCCAAAAATTCGCAAATCAGATTTGCGATCGTTTCAGCTTGAGTTTGGGGCAATGCGTGGGTTGCATTGGGAATAATGGCTAACTGTGCTTTTGGTATTTGATTAGCATAGGTTCGAGAATGCCAGAGAGGAATTGTTTCGTCTTGATCTCCTGTGATGACTAATGTGGGAATTTGCAATTTGTGGATGTCTTTTTCAACGGTATCAATGGCGTCTTCTGGGCGCATCCGACTCATTAAAAAAGACCGGGCGACTGGTTGAGAGATTAATTCCCGCCGCCATCCTAATATTTGCTGCAATTCGTTACTTTTTCCGGCTAAATTAGCAAAGGGTTTTGCTAATTGCAGTACCAAATCAACGATCGGCGTTTCCCAAAGCAGTGGCCGCAAGGCATCGTATTGACCGCAAAAACTGTCGTCTCGAATTCCGGCTGGTGCTGCTAAGACTAAACTGCTGACGGAATTTGTGTATTTGAGGGCATAGGCTGATGCTACCCAACCGCCAAAAGAATGTCCGATGATGGAGCAGGGATCAATGTTGAGTTGTTCTACTACTTGTCGGACAAAGGCAACTTCTAAGGCAACATCATAGCAGATTTCTGGTTTGCTGGATTCTCCAAAACCCAACATATCTAAACTGATGCAGCGAAACTGAGATTGCAATAATTCGATCAGGGGGAGCCAGCAAGTTTTTTCTCCGAAGAAGCCGTGCAGGAGTAATAAGGGCTGCCCGCTTCCGATGTCGAGGTAAGTGGCTTTCTGGCTGCTGTTGTTGACAAATGTAGTTAAGGTGTGATTTTGCATTATTTCTCTAGAAAGGGAGTGGGGGGATGGGAGATGGGG
>NZ_NXIB02000126.1 GCF_002412335.2 Tychonema bourrellyi FEM_GT703 | reverse complement strand
CCCCATGCCCCATGCCCCATGCCCAATTTCCTTATCGAGAAGCGGCTCGTACTAACAAGACTCCGCCGATGCCAAAGCCAAAGGCGATCGGCAACCAAGCTGATAGAATAGGACTCAAGACAGCTTTCACGCCCATAGAACTGGTAACGAAAGAAAATACATAGTAAGTGAAAATCACAACTACGCTAATACCAAAACTTGTGCCTTTACCAGAGCGACGCGGTTGAGTTCCCAAAGCGGCTCCGACAATCGCAAATACCATAGACACAAAGGGAAAAGCATATTTTTCTTGAATTCTCACCATCAGTTTGCGAATTTGTTGCTCGTCGCCGCTGCTTTTAATCAACTCCAATCGCTCTAATGCTTGTGCAATATTCATTTCCTTGAAATCCCGCGCTTTAGCTGCTAAATCTAAGGGTGTGCGGGGTAATTTCAATTGTTGGTGTTCAAATCTAACTATATTGCGGTAAGAACCATCAGGAGCTACTATATAAGCAGTGCCATTAAAAAAATCCCAGGTATTTTGTGAGGGATTCCAAGTAGCTGATTCTGAAGAAACGATTTGATTGAGACCGGGGGTAGAGCGGTCAATAATTGTTAAACCTTTCATGCGTTTGCCGTCAAATTCTTCTGCATAAAAAAAGCGGGCTAGCGTTTCATTGGCGCTTTTGTCATTTGTCCGAAATTCTGTGTAAATAATATTGCCTTTTTGAAAGAGCGGTGTTTCTCGCTTTAGGGCTTTGTCTAAAGTTAATGTAGCTCGGTAATTGGCTGCTGGTACAACTAATTCTTGTAATGGGAAGGTAAGGGCTGTGACAACTAAGCCTAAAATCACTGCTGGGATTACCAGTCGGTAGACGCTAACTCCACAACTGCGGAGGGCTACGAGTTCGCTATCGCTAGACATTCGGCTGTAGGCCATTAGGGTTGCTAATAGCATTGACATCGGGAAAGCTAATACTACGAAATAGGGAATTTGTAGCATGAAAATTTCTATGGCTGCGCCGTAGGGGAGACCTGATTCTGCAACTCTGCGTACTAATTCAAATAAGGCTCCAACTGTGATGGCGACGGAGGTGAAGAGTCCGACTCCAAACAGAAATGGGCCCATTAATTCTTTGACAATATACCAGTCCATTACCGAAATTCTCGGTAGCCAGTTGAGGGGATTGAAAGATTTGGACATTGCTATTTTCATAGTTAGACGTTTCCGCAGATTCTTCCTCTATTTGAAATCTAAATTCTCTAATTTTGCCTTCTACCGAATGCCTTCAGCTAGTAGGGTACGTCAGCTAGAACCCTGACGCTGAAACGGAAAACCTTGTACGGGCGAATGTCCATTCGCCCCTACGCACCCTACGCGGAGGAGTTTAAATGCCGAACAGATTATCTCACGAAGTTGTCACCTAGATAATATTGCCGTACTAAAGGGTTGCTGTAGAGTTCTTCTTCAGCGCCGGATGCTAAAATTTGGCCGTCTCGCATGATGTAGGCTCGATCGGTAATTTCGAGAGTTTCTCGGACGTTATGATCGGTGATTAGGATGCCGATTTTGCGATCGCGCAATTTAGCAATAATACTTTGAATTTCATTGACTGCGATCGGATCTACCCCTGCAAATGGTTCGTCTAAAAATAGGAATATCGGCCCATCTCGCCCAGCGGCTAAGGCTCTTGCTAGTTCAGTCCGTCGTCTTTCGCCACCGGAAATTTGAATTCCCAAACTGGATGCAACTTTTTCTAAACGAAATTCTTGCAATAGGAAATCGACTCTTTCGCGCCATTCCCACCGTGGCACTTGAGTTTGTTCTAGGACTAACAAAATGTTATCGCGCACGGTCATGTTGCGAAAGATGCTGGCCTCTTGGGCGAGATAGCCTATTCCCAAATGCGCTCGTTTGTGCATTGGCAATTGAGTGATGTCTAAATCGTTGAGCCAAACGGTACCTTGATTGGGTTTTTCCAATCCCGTGGCGATGTAAAATGTGGTGGTTTTGCCAGCGCCGTTGGGGCCGAGCAATCCTACGATTTCTCCTTGTGCTACCGAAAGATTGACGCGACTAACTATATTGCGTTTGCCGTAGGATTTGTGAATATTTTCGAGTACAATTTTCATTCTCTTCGAGGCAATGTCTATTAATTAAATTCCAGAATGCTGGCTTTGGCGATCGAGTTTTAAGTTTATATTTTATGAACAGGCTTTCCGGCCTGTTCCACAAAGAGTAAATTTGTTTGTGGGGTGGGCATCCTGCCCGCCCGCGAAATTTCGCGATTTTCAAGAACAGGCAAGATGCCTGTTCTACAAAGAGTAAATTTATTTGTGGGGTGGGCATCCTGCCTGCCTACCCAATTTCGCTGTTGCAAACCACTTTTACCGGGGGGCTGTGGTTGGACGTGGGGAACCGATCGTATTTTGGGCTGCTGCATCTTGTTCTGGGGCAACCAGATAGACGGATTCTACCTGCCCTGGTTTGTCTGGTAGGGCAATGAAGCGCCCTTCGTCGATGAGGTATGTTATGGTTTCACCGCGCAGACTGTTGCCTTGCTGTAAGACGTAAACGTCTCCGCTGAGAATGATCCGGCGCTCACGGCTGAAGTATTGGGCTTGAGCTGCGGTTGCTTGCATTTGGCGGGCTGGGTAGTTGATTTGGACGTTGCCACGGGCTGTCACGATGCCAGTTTTGGAGTCGGCTTCTTGAATGTCCGATCGCACGCTCAGAGTACGGGGTACAGTTGCTTGAGGATAGGTGGGAGAGGCTAGAGTGCCTGCCAGAGTGAGGGGCAACAGCAGCAATAATCCTTTGAATATTCGCGATTTAAGTAATTTAGTGGAGGATATCATAGGTTGTCAGCCTCAAAACTTGTAAAATTGCTCAACAGCTAACTATTTTATCTTAACGACCGGGAAGAGTTTCGCTATGTCGATCGGCTTACCCAATAGTATCAACCAATAGACATCTCCTAAAAAGCCAATCTTGAACAGGCAGGATGCCTGTTCCACAAGAATTATGGGAGATGTCTAATTATCCTAGCAAGAGAACTGCAAATTGTACTGCATTTTATACTCAAGTTTGATGAAATTATTGTGGGTAGCCACTTATAGCCCCTCTCAATCCCCAAATACCCGACTTCTTGGAGAATTTGGGTATCTTGCAGGCGATCGCCTTTTAAGTTTAATTAGCTCGACCTACTTATAATTGTGGTTGAACCGGTTCCCGAATCTTTAGCGAGTGTGGGAATTCGGGCTCACCTCCCCATAATTCCCAAGATGATCAGTTACAAGCTGAAGTTTTCAAGGAAAAGTGGAGAGGTATTAAAGACAATCCTTTTCCCTGGTATGTTCATTTCGAGCCAATTAGGTTAATATTAATGGAGGCATGAGTTAACAGTCAACAGTTAACGGTCAACAGCTAACAGTCAACAATATTAAACCATGACTAACAAAGTTCAAAAAACCGAAGCCGAGTGGAAAGAGCAACTCACACCCGAACAGTTCAAAGTTGCGAGACAAAAAGGTACGGAAAGAGCATTTAGTGGCGAGTATCACGACAATAAGCAGCCAGGAAATTATAACTGCGTTTGCTGCGGTACGCCACTGTTTGAATCAGCAACAAAGTATGATTCCGGTACTGGTTGGCCAAGTTTTTACGCTCCGGTTAACGAAGAGAATGTTAAGTGTGAGTCGGATAACACTTTGTTTATGCGCCGTACAGAGGTGTTGTGTGCTGTGTGTGACGCTCATCTTGGGCACGTATTCAATGACGGCCCCAAACCAACTGGTCAGCGTTATTGTATGAATTCTGCTGCTCTTAATTTCGTTCCCCAGGATTAAGTCAGTCAATTTTAGATTTTAGATTTTAGATTGACCTCAAGCTATCAAGTCAGGGGCTTGTCATTTAATTTGAGATTTGGGATTTTAGATTTATTCTCGCGTTTAAATTCGGGGGCTTGGGACCTTTTTGAATTTTGAATCTTGAATCCAAAATCCAAAATTTAAAATCTAAAATTCGGTGAACCGTCAACAATCCAAGGTGTTCTGGAATAGGCCCAAAACCTGTTCCAGCCAATTTATGTTCAAAATGCCCCTGTGCTGCTATCTTATTGTGGAGACAAAAAGATGCAAAAATAGTGGCGGAATGGGGATGGTTTATCAGCGAGTTTTGCTGAAGCTCAGCGGTGAAGCGCTGATGGGTGATTTGGGCTACGGGATCGATCCGGTAGTTGTTAGTTCGATCGCTCAGGAAGTTGCCCAAGTCGTGTCTGAAGGCATTCAACTGGCGATCGTTGTCGGCGGCGGCAACATTTTTCGCGGGGTGAAGGCGGCTTCGGCAGGTATGGATCGGGCAACGGCAGACTATGTGGGTATGATTGCTACAGTCATGAATGCCATCACATTGCAGGATGCCCTGGAACAAGCAGGAGTGCCGACAAGAGTACAAACGGCGATCGCCATGCAAGAAGTAGCTGAAACCTACATTCGACGGCGCGCCATTCGTCACTTGGAAAAAAACCGGGTAGTGATCTTTGGTGCCGGTTCTGGCAATCCTTTTTTTACTACTGATACTACAGCCGCTTTACGGGCGGCGGAAATTGACGCAGAGGTGATTTTTAAAGCTACTAAGGTAGATGGGGTGTACGATTCTGACCCCCATATTAACCCGAACGCTCGCAGATACCAAACTCTCACCTACGGACACGTCTTGAACCAAGACTTGCGGGTGATGGATAGTACGGCGATCGCCCTTTGTAAAGAGAATAATATTCCTATTATGGTATTTGACCTCACGGTATCGGGCAACATTTACCGAGCAGTAATGGGAGAATCTATTGGAACCCTTGTGGGAGGTTTTTGTGAAGTTAGCTGAAGTAGAAGAACATATGCAAAAGGCAGTTGAGGCTACTCAACGGTCTTTTAATACTATTAGGACAGGACGGGCAAACGCCTCTCTCCTCGATCGGATCATGGTAGATTACTACGGTGCTCCAACTCCGATCAGATCACTTGCCAACATCGGCACGCCGGATGCGTCTACAATCAGCATCCAACCTTTCGATCCCAAAGCACTCAATTTGATTGAAAAAGCGATTTCGCTGTCGGATGTGGGACTCGTACCCAACAACGACGGTTCAACTATTCGCTTGAACATTCCGCCGCTGACGAGCGAGAGACGACAAGAATTTGTCAAAATGGCAGGAAAGTTTGCTGAAGAAGGCAAAGTTGCAATTCGCAATGTCCGCCGCGATGCCGTAGACTCTGTTCGTAAACAGGAAAAAAGCAGCGATATTTCTAAGGATGAATCGCGTGATTTGCAAGATAAAATTCAAAAGCTGACTGACAAGTACATTGCCAAAATCGAAGAAGTTCTAGCTGCGAAAGAGAAAGATATCGTGAAAGTGTAACAGTCAGTTGTTGACGGTTGACGGTTGACTGTTGACGGTTGACTGTTGACTGTTGACGGTTGACTGTTAACTGTTAACTGTTATTCGTTAGTTACGACCAATAACTGATAACCAATAACTGATAACTAATAACTAATAACTTTTATAAAGTAGATGAGCCTTACGGCTGCTTTTCTAACTTTTCACTGCACAACATTTGCATCAACGGTCAAAACTGGTTGACTGTGGAACATTACTATCAAGCTCAAAAATTTGTGGGTAGTGCCGATCGAAGCTTAGTTGCTGCGATTCGAGCCGTACCTACTCCCCAAGAGGCCGCTAACTTGGGTCGCAATCCAAAGCACTGCGTTCGCGCTGATTGGGAAGTTGTGAAAATTTCAGTTATGTCGGAAGCGGTTAAAACTAAGTTTATCACCCATACAGACATTCAACGTATTCTGCTCGACACAGCCGATCGCCTGATTGTAGAAAATTCACCCACAGATTACTATTGGGGCTGTGGCTGCAACCAGACTGGACATAATCATTTGGGTCAAATTTTGATGAGCGTGCGCCGCGAAATCTCTGAAAGCCTTGCTAAGTCAGAAAAGCTCTAAATTTTTCAGTTGATTGTCGATACATAAAGTTATATAGCCTTTCTCAGAAAAATGGGGTACTGTCGGGCATATAGGGCATAGGGCATAGGGCATAGGGCATAGGGCATAGGGCATAGGGCATAGGGCATACCTCACTTTTTCGAGAACCGCTATATATCGATAATAATAAGAAATTATAAATTTTGATAATTGATGTAACACAATTTTAAGATTGCGAAAAATTGATAAGATCATTAAAATAATAATCAGGAGTCCGAGAGATCATTTAGTTTGAGCTGCGATCGAGCCAAAAATCCACAAAATATTAAGTTTGAGTCAGATTTTTGATAAGCTGTTTCGCATTTAAAATAGTCTTGTAGGGTGCGTCAGCCCTTTCTCGTTTCCCTTGCCTAGTAAGCGATCGAGCTGACGCACCCTACAGGCCTCGTTAGTGGTTTAAATGCGTAACAGCTTATCGGAACCTTCCCATCTACAGTAAAAAATTCTGATAATTATTAGATTACATGGTCTAAAAAGGAGATTTATGAAACTAATTGAAGAACCCGAAAGACTAAATCACAAACTAAACAGAGAAGTCTTGGTACGCCGCATAACTGAACGCATTCGGCAATCTTTAGAATCAGAAGATATTTTAAGTTGCACCGTAGAAGAAGTGCGCTCCTTTCTGAAAACTGATCGAATCATGATTTATAAGTTTAGTTCAGATGGTAGCGGAGAAGTTGTTGCCGAATCAATCGATCGCCACCGTCTCCCTTCCTTAAAAGGATTAAACTTCCCAGCCGACGACATTCCCCCCCAAGCCCGCGAGATGTATGTCAGTCTACGTCAGCGAACAATAGTAGATGTCAAGTCGGCCACGATCGCCCTAAGTCCCCTGGATGCTCCCCACACAGGTGAACCTTTAGGCACTGATGAGATCTATTACCGATCGCTCGATCCTTGTCACAGAGCTTATCTGATGGCAATGGGAGTGCAATCTTCCTTAGTCGTGCCAATTTTGCATCGCCGAAGCGCGCCAGCAAACAGCAAAACAGACACCTGCGAGTCGGCGGAGTGCGTGACGAGATACGATGGAGAAAACACTAGCCAAACTCACATCGAATTGTGGGGACTTTTAGTATCTCATCACTCCACCTCCCGCAAGATGTACCAAACTGATTTAGAAGTAATTCAGCTAGTAGTAGATCAATTGTCGATCGCGATCGCTCATTCCGTCCTCCTCCAGCAAACCCGCTCTCAAACAGCCCTAGAAGCAACAGTTAGCCGCATCGCCACCCTACTGTACGGTCAAAGCAATATTCAATTGCAGCAGGCTTTAGAAGCAACTGTCACCGCGATGCAGGGCAGTGGTGGCAGGCTCTATATCAGCGCCCCGAAAATTAGCCCTGAAAAATTATCGATTCCCAAAATCGATCGGGAATTTGAAATTTCCACAAATACTGATTCAGCCGATTCAGCCTTTGAACTGTTCGCCACGGGGGAACAACCCATACTTCCAGACTGGGAAAATGCAAATGCGATCGAAGCCCATCCTCTTTGGCAGCAATTGCTAACAAAAGGATTGACAAATACCGCAGATATTTCCCAGTTACCCACAGGTTCGCCCTTCCCAGTTTGGGTAGTTACAGACTTATACAAAGAACCCTTATTTAGAGTCTTAGTTCCAGCTTTTAAAGATACTAAGATTCGGGGTTTGCTGGTAATTCCGCTCCATTGTCAACAGCAATTAATCGGCTGTTTAACAATTTTTCGCAATGAAATTGATACCGAAACAATGTGGGCGGGACGCTTTGACACCAGCGTTCAACAAATGCTTCCCAGACAATCCTTTGAAGTCTGGCGAGAAATCAAAAAAGGTCAATCATCCCAGTGGAAATGGCACGAAATCGAGCAAGCTAAAGCTATAGGCAGCCAATTCTGTTCGGCAATTCAACAGTACCTTCTGCATCAAGAAGTGCAGGCTCTGAATGCCAATTTGGAGCGCCAAGTGCAAGAACGTACCGCCCAATTGCAAAAATCCTTGGACTTTGCCAAAGTATTGACGCGAGTTAGAGATCAAATTCGTAGCTCTTTGGATTTAAAAACAATACTGCAAACTATTGTGCGAGAAGTGAGAGTTTTACTGGATACCGATCGCACAGTAATTTACCAATTTGCTGAGGAAAAACAGGGGGAGGTAGTTGTTGAAGAGGTTCGCGGTGAGTGGCAGTCAATTTTGGGTGTAAAATCTCCTGAAGGGTGCTTTGGCGAAGGCTCTTTATGTTTTTATAAACAAGGAAAAGTTCGGGCAATTCATGACATTTATAATGCGGATTTAACGCCATGTCACCAGGAATTCTTGGAAAGTTTGCAGGTGAGGGGAAGTGTAATCGTGCCGATCGGTCAAGATACCCAATTTTGGGGATTGTTGATTGTCCATGAGTGTTGCGGGCCGAGAGTTTGGCAAACAGCAGAACAGGAATTGCTGCAAGATTTGGCCGATGAAGCTGCGATCGCCATTCACCAAGCAGAGCTTTATCAAAACAGCCTAAATGCAGCCGCAGCCTATCAAGCAAAAGCCAAACAGCTAGCTAAAGCTCTCGCCCAACTGCAAAATACCCAAGCCCAACTAATTCAAACCGAGAAAATGTCCAGCCTCGGACAACTGGTGGCTGGCGTCGCCCACGAAATCAATAACCCCGTTAACTTTATCTACGGTAATATCTCCCACGCCAACGAATACAGCAGAGATTTGCTCTGGTTGGTGGAACTCTACCGCCAGCACACTCCCAGTCCCAACCTAGAAATCAGCGAGTGCGAAGAGGCGATCGAGGTAGATTTTCTTGCCAAAGATTTGCCCAGAATTTTGGACTCTATGAAAGTGGGAGCGGAACGCATCCGTCAGTTAGTTATATCTTTACGGAATTTTTCTAGACTCGATCGGGCTGAGAAAGATTGCGTTGACATTCACGAGGGGCTCGAAAGTACGCTGTTGATTTTGCAGCACCGCGTCAAAGCTACTTCCGATCGAGACACCATCGAAATCATCAAAGAGTATGGGAATTTGCCACAGGTGGATTGCTATGCGAGCTCCCTCAATCAAGTGTTTATGAATATTCTCGGCAATGGGGTTGATGCCATAGAAATGCAAAATATAGAACGAGGTACAAGTTTAGTCAGACTGGAAAAGCGTGCAGCAGCTATCAATTTCAGCTCGCAAGAAGTCGCTACCAATTCGGAAAACCTGAATGTAACCAATGAGTGTTTAATTCCCGATGTTCCATATCCTTGCATCCGTATTCGTACTCAATTAATAGACAAAAACACCGTAGGAATTTGCATTGCAGACAACGGTCATGGAATTCCGAAAGAGTTAATCTCTCACATATTCAATCCGTTTTTTACGACTAAACCCGTTGGTCAAGGCACAGGGCTAGGACTTTCTATCAGTTACCAAATTGTAGTTGAGAAGCACAAAGGGGTACTCAAGTGCATTTCTCTACCTGGTCAGGGTACAGAGTTCTGGATTGAAATTCCCATCCATTAGCTAGTAGGGTGCGTCAGCTAGAACCCTTACGCTGAAACGGAAAACCTTGTAGGGGCGAATGGCCATTCGCCCCTACGCACCCTACGCCCCTAAGTCTGTAGGGTGCGTCAGCTCGATCGCTGATGAGGCAAGGGAAACGAGAAAGGGCTGACGCACCCTACGCCCCTAAGTCTGTAGGGTGCGTCAGCTCGATCGCTTATGAGGCAAGGGAAACGAGAAAGGGCTGACGCACCCTACAATACTATTTTAAATGCGTAACAGCTTACTCTAAGATTTTCTACGGTAGTCAATTTGAGATTTATGAAATCAATAAAACCTTGGCATTGGCGAAAGCTTCCCCTAAATAAACGTAGTGGATCGGAGATTTTTCAGGCTTTATTTCTCAGTAAAACTGACAATAATAAAGCCTCAATCTCTGGTTTTTCCTCTCAAGATATGGCTGTTCTGCTAGAAAGTCCAGTTACATCTGCTACTAACTTGACACGATATTCTATTTGTGCGGGTTCTCCCCGGATAATTGATGGTCAATCTCAACTATGGACACCGCCTGTAGGTGAAATTTTACCTTTTTTACGCAATATTCTCCACCATCAAAAGCAAAATTTAGAATTGAATGTGCCACCGTCGATTCCTTTTACTGGGGGTTGGTTGGGATGGCTGGGTTATGATTTAGCATGGGAAATTGAGCAACTACCGCAAATTAATACAGATCCGCTGCCTTTTCCGGTGAGTTGTTGGTATGAACCAGCATCTTTTGCTGTGTTAGATCACCAAGAGCAAAGTCTCTGGTTGGCGGCGAGTCAAAGTTCTCAGCTTGATGTGATGCAGCATCAATTAGAGCTAATAAAGCGAGAGATTGCACATAAAAATTTAGCTAAAAATTCTCAGGATAATGCTGCGAGTTGTAATTTACAATTATCTCAAAATGAATATGAAAAGATAGTAGAGAAAGCTCAGAAATATATTTATGCTGGTGATATTTTTCAAGCTAATTTATCTGTACGGTTTGAAGCTAGTACGGATTGTGATAGTTGGTCGATTTATCGAGCTTTGCAGCAGATCAATCCTTCTCCTTTTGCGAGTTATTGGCAAACTCCTTGGGGTGATATTGTTAGTTGTTCGCCGGAAAGACTTGTGCAATTATTAGGTAATAAAGTTGATACTCGACCGATCGCAGGAACGCGCCCACGGGGTTTAACTTCTATTCAAGATGACCAGTTAGCGGAGGATTTAGTGGAGAATGTTAAGGAAATAGCCGAACATATTATGCTGGTTGATTTAGAGCGTAATGATATCGGGAGAGTGTGTGAATGGGGGTCTGTACAAGTTAATGAGTTTCTGACGGTTGAGCGCTATAGTCATGTGATGCACCTGGTTAGTAATGTGATTGGTAAATTAAGAGTAGATTGTGATGCGATCGACTTAATTCGAGCTGTATTTCCAGGCGGTACGATTACGGGTTGTCCGAAGGTGCGTTGTCTGGAAATCATTGAAGAGTTGGAACCAGTGAAGCGTAGTTTATTTTATGGTTCCTGTGGTTATTTGGACTGGCGGGGAAATTTGGATTTAAATATTTTGATTCGCACTCTTTTATATGCACCAAAGAGTGATGGTAGTTCGGGGGGAATTGTTTGGGGACAGGTGGGTGCGGGTATTGTGGCTGATAGTGATCCTGAAAGGGAATGGCTGGAGTCGCTTCAGAAGGCGCAAGCTCAAATTAGTGCTTTGGGATTAGCAATTAGCAATTAGAGGGAGAGGGGATTCCGCCGTTCATTTGGGATGGAGCAAGTTATCATAAGTCACAAGAATTAAGAGAGTATTTAGAATTAATAAATAAAGCAAAATCTCCCGAAGAATGGCAAATAAATTGTATCTTATTTGCCCCGAATGCCCCCGAACAAAATCCAGTAGAAGATATTGGGTTGCAAGGAAAGAATCTTTTGAGGAAATTTGCCTATCGCTGCCAATCGAGTACACTACTTATTAATAATGATAATCGCGATCGGGTGAGAGAGTCCGCCACAGGGGGACTCTCTCACCCTTCCCCCTATTTGATTATCATTATTATTTCATAATATCTCTATCCCAAGAGGTATTGACAAAATCTACTCCCTTCTAACTTGTTACCAATGGAGGTACTGAGGTCGATCGGAATCTGCACCATAAACTCTGTCCCCTCACCCAGACCCGAAACACAACTGATTTGACCTCGATGTTTTTCGACTACAATATTATGACAAATAGCCAACCCTAAACCTGTACCACTTCCCACTGGTTTTGTAGTAAAAAATGGATCAAATATTTGATCACAAACTTTCTCACTCATCCCACAACCATTATCAGCAACGAGAATCACAATACTACCAGAAATGGCTAATGGCGATTCCGAAATATCCCTTTTTGTAGTAATGGTAATCTGACGCGGGGATGACTTAGTTTCCAGAGCATCAATAGCATTAGCGATCAGATTCATAAATACCTGATTCAATTGACTAGCATAACACTGGATTTTTGGCAATTGAGTATAGTCTCTAATTACCTCAATCTCCTTGCCATTATTTGAGCCATTGAGTCGGTGTTGCAAAAGCAATAAAGTATTATCAATGCCTTCATGAATATCCACTGACTTGTACTCTTTTTCGTCAAGGCGGGAGAAGTTTCGCAAAGACAACACAATCTGGCTAATCCGAGATGCACCATCTTTCATCGAGTTCAACAGTTTTGGATAATCATCTGCGATGAAATCGAGTTCAATATTATCCAATTTTTGCCTAACTTCTGCTACTGGTTGGGGGTAGTTGTTTTGGTACAATGCGACTAGATGAAGCAAATCTCGCCCATACTCCATCGCTACAGCAATATTGCCATAGATGAAGTTGACAGGATTGTTGATTTCGTGAGCCACCCCAGCCACTAGCTGACCTAAAGAAGCCATTTTTGCCTTCTGTACCAACTGAGCTTGAGCATTTTTCAGTTCAGTTAAGGTGTCTTCAAGTTGCTGCGCGTAGGATTGAATTTCTTGATAAATTTGGGCTTGTTTGATCGCAATTGCTACCGAGTCAGCCACTGCACAAAGTAATTCTACTTCAAAAACTTGCCAGTAGTGCGATCGATTTTCTTTCACCACACAGACACTACCCCAGACTTTTGAGTCAACCTTGAGCGGTACGAACAACCATGAACCAGGAGATAGTTGACTTAAGCGTTGTTTGATTTCGTTACCACAAGTATTAGTATCATCAATTTTGACAATCTCTGATTGCTTAAGTCGATCGGAAATTTCATTGTTATCGGAAAATTCTATTCCTAAAGTTGTCTCTAACTGCGTCGCATCATAATATTCGGATATATTTGTCCACAACTTTTTTTCCGGGAAGTATTGAGCAATAGCAACACGGTCTACCCCTAAGCTAATCGCAATCTCGCGGACGGCTGTAGAAAAAATAGTATTTAACTTCAGAGAACTGCGGATAGATTGAGTTAATTGATTGAGTAACTGCTCTTTTTGAAATTGCTTTTTCAATTTTTCTTCAGCCAGTTGTCGCTGAAGGATTGAACCTAGTTGAGTAGCTAGAGCATCAATCAATTCCATCAACCGGAGTTGAGAGGGCATCGGTGTTTTATTAAAAAAGATTAAAATCGCGACAACCTGCTCATCAAGTAAAACTGGCACGCCAAAACTCGCTTTTAGTCCTGCTTTTGTGGCTATTTTATTCCGTAGAAAAACTTGCTCTGGCTCCAGGGAAATATCTTGTAACCACTCGGATTGCTTGGATGACCAAATTCTCCCTGGTAGTCCAATATTTGGAGCGAATTTTATTTCCAAACTTTGGGATCGGTAATCTAAGAAACTGGGTTCATTTGTATAAAAGCTTCGACTGCACGTTAATTTTTTTTCATCAATGCTGGGAATCCAAGCTTCTGCTAAATCCCAATTAATGAATTCACAACAAAAGCGCAACATGATAGATATTGACTCTTCAAAATCCTGGGATTTAGCGAGGGCAAAAGTAGTCGCCAGCAAAAATTGCGTTTCTTCTTGGGCATTTTTTCTCTCAATAATTTCGGATTCTAGGCTCTTATTTTGTTCTTGTACTTGCTGAAACAACCGACGCTGAATAAGTTGATTTGAGACACGGGCGAGAACCTCTTGCTCATGAAACGGTTTGGTAATGTAATCTACTCCACCAACTTCAAAAGCTTTCACTTTATCAAATACTTCATGCAAAGCACTAATAAAGATCACGGGAATGTCTTTGGTTTTTGGAGAAGTTTTCAATGCTTGGCAAACTTCATACCCGTTCATTATGGGCATCATGATGTCCAGCAAAATCAAGTCAGGAGGAGTTAAGTCGATCGAACGCAGGGCTAGTTGACCGTTGGGGGCGGTGCGTGTTTTGTATCCTTGCTCAGATAGTATTTGAGCTAAAAGTTGCAAATTGGTGGAAATATCATCAACAATTAAAATATTTCCCTTTACCGAATGATATGTCTGATTATCCATGCCTAATTGATCTCTGGCTTGATCAGATCTAGTATTTGATTGAACAGAAACTCGTTAGCTAAAGCCGTGAGAGCGTTGGCTAAAGAGTCATTACGATCGCGAATTTGGTCAATTTGAGTCAAGATTAACTCTAAATCACACTCAATTGTGGCTTGTTCTAACGATGCTAGCCAATCCGCAGGTAAACCAGCAAGGGCTTTTGGAGTCAGGGCTGCGATTTGAGTTAACTCTGGAGCGCTTTGAGGTTCATCGTAAATGTAACGCACTCCTAGATGTTTGTGAAGGGCATCAAAAATTTCTGCCTCTCGAAACGGTTTGCGGATAAAGTCATCGCAATCATCAGAGAGAACCACTGTTCGCCCTTCTTCGGCACTGCTGGCACTCACAGCAACAATGGCGGTAGCTTGACCTTTGATGTTAGCTTTAATACGTTTTGTCGCCTCATACCCATCCATGATTGGCATTCGCATATCCATAAAGATTAAGTGGGGTTCAAAATTAGCCCATAATTCAATGGCTTCTATACCATTGCTAGCTTCTTGAAGTTCAAAGTCCAAACGGTTGAGCATTTTGACTAGGAGTTGGCGCAAATCTGCGCGATCGTCCACAATCAGAATACGATAAAGTGGCTGATTGGGTTCAAGGGCGATGACTTGACGCGATACCTGTTTCGGTTTAATTGTACTGGCATCAACCACGCTGACTGGGATATCGAAGGTGAAGGTAGTGCCACATCCGACTTGACTGCGGACTGCTATCTGGCCACCCATCAGTTTGACAAACTGTTGACTAATCACTAATCCTAAGCCCGTTCCCTGCTGGTAGGATGCCCCAGCTTGGGTTTGCACAAAGGCTTGAAAGAGTTTTTCTAACTCATCAGGAGCTATACCACAGCCAGTGTCTTCTATTTCAAAATGTAATTGGGAATGGGGAATTGGGGATTGGGAATTGGGGATTGGGAATTGGGGATTGGAGATTGGGAATTGGGGATTTTCATTGCTCACAACTGAAGTTATTCTTACGGAAATTCCTCCTTCTTTCGTAAATTTAATGGCGTTAGAAAGCAGATTAATTAAAACTTGGCGCAACTTAATTTCATCAATTTGCACGTAGGGGGGGACATCGCTAGCACAGTCAAATATTAACTGCAATTGTTTATCCTGCGCCTGAAGTTGGAACATTTCTTCTACTTCGTTCAGCAAGCTGTTTAATGCAAACTCTGTGGGGTTAAGGGTAATGCGTCCTACTTCTATTTTTGCTAAATCTAATACTTGATTGATCAGAGTCAATAGGTGTTCTCCACTGCGGTTGATGATGCGGAGATTTTCTTGATCTTGGAGATTGAGGTTGGTAGAGTGCTGCATCAATTGGGAGAAGCCAAGAATTGCGTTGAGGGGAGTACGCAATTCGTGGCTCATATTTGCCAGGAAGATGCTTTTGGCGCGGTTAGCTGCTTCTGCTGCTAGGGCGGCTTGTTGGAGTTGTATTGACTGGTTTTGAGTAGCTTCGAGTAATTCAGCTTGTTGTAAGGCAACTCCGAGTTGAGTGCTAATTTGCAGGGCAATATTGATTTCTCCTGGGTGCCAAGTGCGGGGCCTAGAATTTTGATAACTGGCGAGTAAACCCCAAAGTTGACTGCCGCAGAAGATGGGGACAATTAAGTAGGCTCTGGCTTGAAAGCGCTCTAACAATTCGACGTAACAAGGAGTAAACCCCGTGTTGTAAATGTCTTCAGCTATTCGGTAAATAAGACCTTGATTGTACACGTCGCCTTCATTTTTTTGTATGTAGGTATCCAGGATGATTTCGCCTGGGCGTTGCAGGTTTTTTGCTTGACAATTTACGTCTTCGACGAGATTGTCGGGAAAATGACGATCGCCCGATCGCTTAACCAGAGATATCCAGCCCGGAGCTACGGACTCGGCAACAAATTCCCCGCTCCAATCAGGATTAAAGCGATAGATAGCCACGCGATCGCATTTGAGGATTTGTCGTAGTTCACAGGTTGTAGTATTGAAGATGGTGTCCATATCTAAGGACTGGCGCATTCGATCGATCGATCGGGTGATGGCTTGTTCCCGTTGTATGCTATCTTGTAAAGTTTCTTCGGCCTGTTTGCGATCGCTAATGTCACGGGCAACCCAAACCACGGAACGATTTGGCAGTGGCGAAATATTAGCTGCAAACCAAACTTCTTGGTTATTAATCCGTAGACTATAATCGAAATGAACAGTTTGTTTGGTTTCCAATGCCTGTTGAATTTTTGCGAACCAAATATCTTCCGTTTTTTGTTGAAAAAACTCTCTAACTATTAAGTAAAACTCATTCAGATCGCAGGCGTATAAGCTAGTGGCCTTGGTCGGTATAATTTGGATTTTTTTATCTTGATCAACGATCAGTACAATATCGGCGATCGACTCGAATATTGTATAAAGTTGCTGAGTAGAACTGTCCAGCTTATCTTCTTCACTTTGGGCAATATTTTTATTGGCACTATGCAAAGGCAGGATGGGTTTTGTCATCCATCTAGCTGTCAAAATACCAATAACTGTAGACCACAAAAAAGCGACTATACATAGGATGATAGTAGTGCGAGTATTGGCATCAATATGCTGAAAAAGTTTTGATTCTAGGACTAAACTTATATTGATAAAATCTCCACAGTATTGGTGAAGCAGAGGAGTTGGTTGCATAAAGTGCTGTTTCCCTACAATTAATTGGGGTAGGGACACGGCAGTGCCCATTGGTGTCAACTTAAGCCTGAAACCCTTGGTATCTCTCGCTTTTACCTAAGTCTAGATCCCCCTAAATCCCCCTTAAGAAGGGGGACTTTGAGAAGACTCTTGTCCCCCCCTTCTTAAGGGGGGTTAGGGGGGATCTGGCCTTAATCGTCAAACAGTAGTCTGTGACAGGGTTTGGCCTTAAGTTGACACCTATGGGCAGTGCCGTGTCCTCTATATCATTCCGGTGCAACCGGAATTGATATCACCTCAAACCTGCTAATTTGGCTAAAACTGCTACGAATTGAGATGGTTCGATCGGCTTTGTTAAACGCTCGTCATAGCCGGCGCTGATCGCCTGTTTGCGGTCTTCCTCCCTAGCATAAGCTGTGAGCGCTACGGCCGGCAAGTGCTTGGTGAGACCGGATTCGGACGATCGAATTTTGCGGATGAGAGAGTAACCATCCTCGATCGGCATACCGATGTCACTGACCAAAATATCCGGCTGCGAATGTCCTAAAATCTCGATCGCCTCCGCCACCGAACTAGCCGCGATCGCACTTGCGCCCCATTCCGCAAGCATCACAGTTAACAACTGGCGGTTGTCAGGTTCATCATCAACCACCAAAACCTTTAACCCAGCCAGAATTCCAGGAGGGAATGGCTCAGAATTCCCGACCCTTGTCAACCGTGACTTCTGACTTTTCGGCTGTTTAAGCGGTAATTTCACCGTAAATGTAGCACCTCGATCTTTACCGGGACTTTCGGCTGTGACAGTACCACCGTGGAGTTCCACCAAGTGTCGGACGATCGCCAATCCCAGTCCCAAACCGTTGTCAGCCCTAGTAATTGAGCCATCAGCTTGGCGAAAGCGATCGAATACGTGGGGCAGAAACTCAGCAGAAATGCCCTTTCCGGTGTCGCTGACTTGAATTTGCAAATAATTGGTAATCGGTAGTGGCGAATTGGCGATCGAACATCCCACATCCCTTGACAAGCGCAATTCCACAGTGCCCCCCGGTGGCGTAAATTTCACAGCATTAGTCAGCAAATTCGAGACTATCTGCTCCAACCTGTGGATGTCCCCCCAAATCAATCCGAGTGTGGGGTCAAGTTCTAAATTTACAATGATAGCCTTAGCCTCCGCCGTAAAACAGACTGAATTCATCGCCACTTCGATCGTCTTAACGATATCCAACCAGCCAGTTTTCAGAGACAACTTGCCTTGAATAATCCGGGAAACGTCGAGCAAATCTTCTACCAATTGCGTTTGCACCCTCCCCTGACGCTCGATCGACTCCAAGGCAATGGCTAAAGTCGCTGGGGTGTAGGGGCGATTGCGAAGCACCTGAGCCCAGCCTAGAATCGCATTTAAAGGGGTTCTCAGTTCATGGGAAAGGGTCGCTAAAAACTCATCTTTGAGGCGGTTGATCGCTTCGGCTTCAGCCCGCGCGGCCCGTTCGCGATCGAGTAACTGGGTGCGTTCTGTCTCTGCTTGTTTGCGATCGCTGATATCGGCGACGATCGACATACAATTAATATTACCGTTGCCATCGCGAACGGGAGTTGCCCACAAACCAATCTCGATCTGGCTACCGTCTTTCTTGTGGCGCACAGTTTCCATTCCGGCGATCGCATTTCCATTCCGAATCTCTTTCAACTTAGCTTTAAATTCTTCTTGGTTGTCGGGGGAAACGCTGGGCAAAAATTGACCTATGACTTCTGATTCCTTCCAACCAAAAATCTTTTCGGCGGCTGGATTCCACAGTTTTACAACACCGGATTCGGCACTGAAAACGGTAATTGCTAGAGGACAGGCTTGAATCAAGGTCTCCAAAGTTTTATTGATTTCCGATCGCGCTGCTTCTGCTTGTTTGCGATCGCTAATATCGAGAATAAAGAACGAACCTTTGTCTTTGCATCCTTGGAAATGTCCGCCGCCGACCAAAACTGGGAAGCGCGAACCATCTTTGCGGATGTATTCTTTTTCAAAAGGCGTACAACTCCCGAATGCTGCGATTTGCTCTAGGGCTATGCGATCGAGGTATTGGTATTCCGGTGGCGTGAGTTCTAGCCAGCGAAGCTTTCCCGAAACTAACTCTTCCCTGGTATATCCAATCATTTCTAGTAAGGCATCATTAGCTCCACTAATTGCGCCTTCTATATCCCAAAAACCGATACCACTCATGTTGGATTCTACCACACTGCGGAACCGGATTTCGCTTTCTCGCAAAGCTATTTCTGTCTGTTTAGCTATGGTAATATCAGTGAGAATTATCCCGGCTCCAATTGTTTCTCCGTTTTGATTTTTTACTGGATAGTAGTTACCTACCCAATGTCCAAAATATTCCGGTTTCCCCTTAGATTCACCGCTAATATCTACATTCAAAATCGGCTGACCAGTTTCCAAAACTTGCTGGATCACAGGTGCAAATTGGGCCGCAGATTCTGGCAATAGTTGGCGGAAGTCTTGACCCAAGTGTTGTTCGGTGGTCAAACCGTTGAGTTCTGCTAAGACTTGATTGATGCGAATATAGCGCATTTCGCGATCGAGAAAACAAATCCCCAAAGGAGATGCTTCCAACAACGAGTCAATTAAGGCAAATGATTCGGATGTTTGAGCCAGTGCTTGTTGCGCTTCTGCATAAAGTCTAGCGTTGTCCAGGGCGAGGCCAACGTGGTAAGCTAGGTCTTCTAGCATTGCCAGATCTTCAGAATTGTAGTGGCGACCAGACTGAGACGTAAAGCAAGTAATAGCGCCGATGACTCGTCCCCGCGCCGTCATCGGTACACAAGCGTGGGAGCCTATATTTAGCGATCGCCATACTTCTAATTCTGCTTCATTTTCGGCTCCTGCTGCTAACTTTTCCTGACTAACCTCAGTAATTAGTTCAGATTTTCCCGTGCGAATTACCAGCGGGTAGCCGTTGACAGAGTTATTGTCGATCGGGTTTCGCAAAGTCAACTTATTCATCGCATCCAGCATCGAGGCTTCTGCGTGAGCAACAGCGACTAGACGAACTTTACCATCAATTTCGGTCAAATGAATGCAGCACCCCTCTGCTGCCGTTTCTACAGCCAATTGTGCGACATTTTGCAACACTGTTTCCCCATCAAAGCTAGCAGCGAGCATTTTGCTGACTTCTGCTAAAAATCGCGATCGTTGTTGTTCTATTTCCGCTTTTTCTCTAGCTGCTTGTTCTATAGTTAATTGCGCTTTTTGAACTTCTGCAAGTTTCAGTTCAGTAATGTCTCGCGCCACAATTAAGGCATATTGAATTGCACCTTCAGAGTCAAATTCAGGAACTATACGAGATTGATAAGTTCTGAGTCCGCTGCTTGATGGCACTTGAAATTCAATGATTTCTTCTTGACCTGTTTCTAAAACTTTATAGAGAGTTTCATCCCAGAGTTGGCAAAGTTCTGGTGGCATTCCTATTTCTTGACTGGTTTTACCGATGAAGAATGAAACAGCTTGTCCTTGACTTCTTTCTACCGCTTGATTGACATAGACATAACGCAGTTCTCGATCTGTACGAATAATGATATCTGGCGTATTTTCTAACAGTGTTCTCAGTTGCTGTTCGCTGCTGGACAAAGCAGCTTGTGCTTGTTGACGTTCTGTGACATCTCTTACAGTACCGACGTGTCCCATCAATTCACCACAATCGGAAAACATGGGGGAACAACTAACATTAACCCAATGGACAATTCCATCGGATATTTGCCAGCGATATTCCATCGCATATTCTCCACCTTCGCGAGTATAATCCAGCCACTGAGTCAACACTATCTCCCTATCTTCAGGGTGAATCCTATTCTGCCAGCCACCGTCTAAAAGTTCTTCAAAACTCATGTCATAAATAGCCTGACATCGAGGGTTTGTATAGGTGTAGCACCCCTGAATATCCACCATAAAAATGCCCATCGGCGAGCAGGAACTTAAGGAACGAAATCGTTCTTCTTGAGCTTGCAGCGCTTCCTTCGCTACTGTCAATTCTGCCGTTCGCTGTTTCACTCTCGTTTCTAGATCGGCATAGGATAAAGCTAAGGCTATTTCTGCTTGCTGACAGTCGGTAATATCAATACCAGTTGCTATCACATACTCTACCAAACCGTGGCTATCAACAATGACTGTATTTGACCAATTAATTAAGCGCATCTCACCATTTTTGGTCAGCCAATAATTTATATATTGGCTGACACCATCTTCGGCATTGAGTTTGGCAAAAATTGTTTTAACTGGGTTTAATTCTTCCGAGATTAAGAATAAATCCCAAACAAATTTATTTTCCACCTCAGCAAATGAATAACCTGTGGTTTTTTCACAAACTTGGTTGAAGCGAACGATGCGTCCTTCCCGATCGAGAACTACTATCAAGCAAGCCGCCATGTCAATCACGTTTGAAATAATATCTCGTTCTGTTTGTAGTTCTTTTTCTGTGGACTTTAAGCCAGCATACCAAGCCGTAACCATTGCGATCGCCAAAAATAATATCCCAGAAGTAGACTTGAATGCAAACAGCAACAAAATTGTCAGCAGCAGGGCAGTGCCAGTGGTAAATCTAGAAATACTGTAAGGTTTCATTGGAAAACACGGTGCCTGAAGCAAACTCATTTTGTTGACCTGTAGCGAGGGAAGTATTTTATATTTTATAAATAAATATTAAGAATAAATATTTTTTTTCTCTAGCAAACCATATTTTTTTGACACTTGCCATCATCCCTAAGACAGATTTGAAGAAGTCAATCGATTTTAGATTTTAGATTTTGGATTTTAGATTGACCCCAGGGATAAATTCGGGGACTTGTAC
>NZ_NXIB02000125.1 GCF_002412335.2 Tychonema bourrellyi FEM_GT703 | reverse complement strand
GATGGGGAGACGGGGAGATGGGGAGATTCGGAGATTCGGAGATTCGGAGATGGGGAGATTCGGAGATTCGGAGATTCGGAGATGGGGAGATTCGGAGATGGGGAGATTGGGAGATGGGGAGTTTTCATATGGGATGGAAATATACAATTTAAATGCAGAACAACTTACAAATTTAGGAATTTTTTAACACAATGCACGCGGTACAACTCCTGGACGTTTCCAAGTTATTTAAAACTGTTCGCAGCCAAGATTTTTTAGCTGTAGATAACATCAATTTGCAGATTTTTGACAAAGAGTTTTTTTCTTTACTCGGCCCTTCCGGTTGCGGCAAAACTACTACTTTGCGAATGATTGCGGGCTTTGAGATGCCCACAGCGGGGGAGATTCACATTCATGGTGAACCCATGCAAAATCGATTGCCATTTCATCGACCAGTGAATACGGTATTTCAAAACTATGCTTTGTTTCCGCATATGACAGTAGCACAAAATGTGGCTTTTGGATTGGAAATGGAAAGTTTATCAAAGCAAATAATTCGCGATCGGGTGGCAGAAATGTTAAAATTAGTCCAGTTAACTGATGTGGAAAAACGCTATCCCCGCCAATTGTCTGGGGGACAACAGCAACGAGTTGCATTAGCCAGAGCTTTGGTCAAACAGCCCTCTGTTTTGCTTTTGGATGAACCTCTGGGGGCGCTGGATTTGAAATTGCGAAAAGAGATGCAGTTAGAGTTGAAAAAAATACAGATAATTTTGGGAATTACGTTTATTTATGTGACTCACGATCAGGAAGAAGCACTAACGATGTCGGATAGAATTGCGGTGATGGATGGAGGGAAATTGCAACAAGTGGGAACGCCTGTTGAGATTTATGAATATCCGCAAACGCGGTTTGTGGCTGAGTTTATTGGTGATAGTAATTTCTTGAGTGGGCGTATAGTTTCCAAGCAAAGTGGTAAAATAACTGTGTTAGTTGATCAACAATTACCTGTGTTAGTTACTACAACTGAGGATCTTCCGGCGGGAAAGGTTGTTACTTTGGTTTTGCGACCGGAAAAGGTGGGTATTTATCCGGCTGATTATGCGGCTGAAAATACTTGGCTGGGAACTGTAACAGAGGCTGTTTATATTGGTACTGACACGCGCTATACAGTACAGTTGACGGCGAAAAGCTCGATCGCGATTCGCAGACAAAATTTACACAGGGATGACTTACAGCGGCACAGAGTGGGCGATTCGGTTCAGGTTGCTGTGCCGCCAGAAAGTATTTGTATTTTGTGAATATTATCGAAGTCCAACAAGAGTATAATAACGGTGAATCCAGAATATATCCAGCAAAGCAAAGGCATCTACGAAAATGCCGAACCAGAATATCGGCGATCTTATTTTGATGAGGTAGCTGGCGGATTTGTGCTCATCCACCAACAACACAATCTTAATAATTCAGAAAGTTTTGTCGCTGAAGTGTTGGCTAAAATGGGAAAGAGAGTTACACTGTTGAGCGAGAAAGCAGCAGAGGGCGTGAGAACGCCAGACGCTGAGATTGACGGTGAAATTTGCGAATTTAAGGAATTAACGAAAGAGTCTAGTAATCTAAAAAATAGAGTACAAGAAGGGTTTGGAAAAGCCAAAAATCAAAGTGCCAATGCAGTCATTTTTCACGTAAATATAGAAATTTACGATATTCGAGAGATAGATGAAGGCATCAGGCAAGCTATATATTGGGATGTTAACAACCTGATGCAGACTATCATTTTGGTTTTCAATAACCAATCTGTTCAAAAAATCACTAGAGAGGAATGGGAAAATGGGAAGCGTTTTTCAAGAATTTGAAGAAATCGTAAATAGCGGTATAAAAAATAATATGCCGCACGATGCAAGATTGATTATTGTTGGAGAAATACTCTACGCAGTAACTAGAGACGAACTAACCAATAAGGAAGGTTGGCTGCTAGAAAATATGCTCGGAGGTAGAGAAAAATGGGAAAAGGGGCTAGAATATGCTATTTTCGGAGACCCAAAACAAGGACACATAGCGCCACCCTTAACTATCTCAGACAAACCTCTAATTATTGCTGGCAAAACTTTTCATTCTCGTTTAATGACTGGTACGGGAAAATATCGCAGCATTGCAGAAATGCAGCAAAGTGTCAATGCTAGTAGGTGCGAAATTGTGACTGTGGCGGTGCGGCGTGTGCAAACAAATGCTCCCGGACATGAAGGATTGGCGGAAGCTCTGGATTGGACTAAAATTTGGATGTTGCCAAATACTGCGGGTTGTCAAACTGCGGATGAGGCGATTAGAGTGGCTCGTTTGGGTAGGGAGATGGCGAAGCTTTTAGGGCAGGAAGATAATAATTTTGTGAAGTTAGAAGTGATTCCTGATGCTAAATATTTGTTGCCAGATCCGATCGGCACTTTGGAAGCAGCAGAACAATTAGTCAAGGAAGGTTTTGCGGTTTTGCCTTACATCAATGCCGATCCCCTGCTGGCAAAACGCCTGGAAGAAGTTGGCTGTGCGACAGTCATGCCTTTGGGTTCGCCGATCGGTTCGGGACAAGGAATCAATAATGCTGCCAATATTCAAATAATTATTGACACGGTGAAGATTCCTGTGGTGGTGGATGCGGGGATCGGTACGCCCAGTGAGGCGGCTCAAGCAATGGAAATGGGTGCTGATGCACTGTTGATTAATTCGGCGATCGCCAATGCCCAAAATTCCCCAGCAATGGCAAAAGCAATGGGAATGGCGACGGAAGCGGGACGTTTAGCGTACTTAGCAGGAAGAATGCCGATCAAAGATTATGCGATCGCATCTTCTCCCCAAACAGGTACTGTCACCTCGAAATAAATTCTTGAATTTTCGTGGGCAGTTTTTTGGTACAGTTGTAAACATCAAAAATACTAAGGATTGTGACTAATGCCTTACATCAAGGATGACGATGGACGCTTGAACAACTTTGCTAAAGAGCCGAAGGTGTATGAAGCCGTACCTCCTGACAAGAATCAACAACGGAACTATATCATCCTGGGTATTGCGGCGGTGATTTTAGTTGCAGGTTTGGTGTTTGTGGCTGCTTCTGTGTAAAAACAGGGCTGACATTCAAAGCTGATTCAAATCGCGATTTTAAATAACTCTTGAGAAAACCATGTTTCCACTTGCAGGGAAACATGGTTTTTGTGCTTGAGTAAAAGCAGGAAAAGGTAAAAGTCCTGAGCAACGCCATAGGAGCTGAAAGACTAGATCAGACCAAAAGCAAAGGACAGAATTACGTTCTAATAGACATCTCCTAAAAAGCTTGTCAAGAACAGGCAGGATGCCTGTTCCACAGTAAATATGGTCGATGTCTAATGTATAAGTCCTATAAAATCTAAAATCTAAAATCTAAAATCTAAAATCGGCTGATTGTGATGTCTATTCCTTCCCAAAAAGTTTCTAGCTGGAATAAGCTGATTTACCAACGGTTGAAACAGGCACTTGAACTGAATTTCCGCCGTCAAATTTTTATCGCCGCCTGCGATGACTTGTGCTTGCGGGACTGTTTAGCAGCCCGCTTGGAGGCAGAATTGGCGACTACTGAACCAACTAAACCAGACGAAATTTCTCTCTCGCCGATCGCACATCCCCGATTTGTGAGCTTACAACTCAACCTGGGCGATCCAAATCCTTGGGGTTCGATCGCCACATGGTTGGCCGAACATCCACTGGCCGAAAATGCGCGCAACTACAGCCAATTGCCAGGATTTCAAATTTTGGGGGCAGAACATCTAACTCGCCACTCAGCAGCCGTCCAGTGGTCTTTCCTGAGCTATTTGAGGGACATCGAAACACACCTGGAAGTGTGGGAATCTCCTCTGCTGTTGTGGGTGTCGCGACCTTGGCTGAATTCGATCGAACAGTCAGCCCCGGAATTTTGGCACTGGCGAACCGGAGTATTTGAGTTTGAAGGGGAACCGACACCCTCGGCGCGCCAATGGGAGTTTGGAGACAAACAGGAATTGGGCGAGCAATTTTTAAGTTCCAAATCTGGACAATCAAAAGTTTCTAATTCCCCATCTCCAATTCTTAATTCTTCATCAAGAAGACTCAACTCTAAATCTATTGAACTAGCCGATTTGGTGCTAGCTGCTGCCTCCGAGGAGTTGGAAACAAAAAATCAAACCCCATCGGGGGAATATTTGCAGCCGTTGCAAACTTTGCAATACATCGAACTGTTGCAAGAAAATCAGTGTGCTTCCGAAGTGTTGGCTTTGGCTTATCAAAGTTTGGGGAATTTCTACCGCGATCGCATTCAAGCCGGAGACGCTTCTAGACAAAACTTAATCATTGCCATTCGCGCGATCGAACAAGTTCTTCAGTACCTAGAAATCGATCGCAACTTGGAACAAAATCCACAACAAACTCCCGAATGTACGCTACTAATTGACGAATTCAAACAAAACTTAACTCAATATACTCAGGAGTCAAATAGCCTACTACCAATTGCAGATTTGGTCAACGACCTCGGCACTCTCTACTGGATGCTATCGCGATCGCGCCAGGAAAGTTATCCACAAGAAAATCCCACCTCAGATCCAGTATTTTGCCTTGAACACAGCATCGCCCTCTACCGAGAAGGTTTAAACAAAAAAGATGGTTCTGTTGAACTCCAAACCCGCGCCAGATTAAACAAAAATTTGGGGACTGCTTTGGCCGATTTAGCCCACTATCAAAACAAAACTGAAAACTTACAGCAAGCAGTTACAGCCTACCAGCAAGCGCTGCTGGACATCGACTCCACCTCAGAACCCCAACAGTATGCAGCGACTCAGAATAATTTGGCAACAGCATACTGGAGTTTAGCTCAAGACGGTCAGCCGATCGTCTATCTCAAAAGCGCCATCTCCGCATACTCCCAAGCCCTCACCTGTTACAACCCATCCACAGAACCCCTCAACTATGCAGGAGTGCAAAACAACATCGGTACAGTCTGCTGGAACCTCGCCCAACATGAACCGGAAGAAATTCTGCTGGTAAGGGCGATCGCGGCCTACCGCGAAGCCTTAAAATATCGCACCAGAGAATTAGTACCCGCCGCCGCCGCCGCCACCCAGAACAATCTCGGTACGGCTTATTGGCATTTGGCGAACCAGTTCCAGCAGCAACGACATCGGGCAGAATCCTTGCAGCAAGCAATTTTGGGCTACGAAGCCGCCCTGGATATCGCCGGAGAGCTCGATCGAACCCAACTCACCTTTGACACCTTAGCCACTCGCAACAATCTCGGACTAGCCCACTATCAACTAGCCACAGAACCAGATTTCGCCCTCAACAAAGCCACACAGACACAGCATTTAGAAGCAGCACTGTACCAGCAGTTACAAGTCTGCGCCGGATGGGAACAACATCTTCAGGACAAACAGTTAACATATGGAGACAAACTAAATTTACAAGACCATGCCAACGCCCAAGCTAGTGATTCCAGGCAAACAGCATTGAGCTATATTGTCAAAACGATTAGAGCTTTCTATAGTGAATGTGGGCTGCAAGGCCAAAATTTAGCCTTATCCAAAGTTCCTGGAGATTTGTTGCCTGAAATTTTGCGTAGGTTATAAATATTTAAAGTTGAATTTTCCCAAAATATGTATCCAGTTTTCTATTATTATGGCTAAATATTCTTGCCTAATTATTCAAGCAACATTGTGGTCATGACCCCTGAAAAAATCCTTGTGGTTGATGACGACCCAGCAATCCGAAATTTAATTCACCGTTTTTTAAGCCAGCAAGGTTATCAAGTTGAGTCTGGCGAGGACGGTCAGACTGGTCTGGAATTATTTGAGCAACTCAATCCTGATTTAGTAGTTCTGGATGTAAATTTACCCGACACCACTGGCTACAAGCTGTGTAAAGAAATGCAAAGTCGAACAGGCGTGTTTGTACTCATGCTGACGGGTCGAACGGATGAAGCTGACAAAATGAAAGGGTTTGCCGAAGGCGCTGACGACTACATTACTAAACCTTTCAGTCTCGTAGAAATTGGAGCTCGCGTAGCAGCTATTTTGAGGCGCGTGCGCCAGAAAAAAAATCCACCCGAACCCCAAATTCGTGTCTTTGGACAACTAGCTATAGATCCCGTCCGCCGCGAGGTGGTTCTGGCAGGTCAGATGGTTGCTTTGACTGCACTGGAATTCGACTTGCTATACTGTTTGGCCAGCAAACCCGGTCGCGTGTGGAGGCGATCGGAATTGCTGCAAAAAGTCTGGGATTATGAGTATGTAGGAGCCGATCGCGTGGTGGATGTCCATATCGGTCAAATTCGCCGCAAAATTGAACCCGATGGCAATCAAAACTCCATGATTCAAACCGTGCGGGGCGTCGGTTACAAATTTGTTGAGACAACAACCTAGTGGTTATATCAATTCCGGTAACACCGTCAGGTGATGTTGACTTTACCGATGTAACCGGGAACGAATTGAAAAGCCAGTTTTGAACAGGCAGGATGCCTGTTCCACAATAATGATTCCAGAAGTCTAATCCAAAATCCAAAATCCCAAATCTCAAATCGCCTAGCTGGTTTCTTGCAAATACTTACTAACCTCGATCGCCCTTTCCAAACCCAGACGCACACAATCTCCCAAAGCCACCCCACCAAGGTAATTGCTACACAAATAAACCCCCGGCAAAGATTTTAAACCTCGATCGATCTGTTCCAGGCGATCGAAATGCCCCAAATTGTACTGAGGAATCGCCTGCTTCCACACCTTCACCGCCAAAACCTTCGGCTGTGGGACATCCGGTTTCAGCAAAATCCGAGACAAATCTCGATGCACCTGGGCCACAATTTGTTCAGCGTCAAGATTCGCAATACCCGAATCAGTAGCCCCGCCGATAAAACTCGTCAAAGTTTGCCAACCCGCAGGCGCACGATTAGCAAATAAACTCGAACTCCAAATCGTCCCCAGAGTCCGAATTCCCTGTCCCCTCGGAATTAAATTTCCAAAGCCCACCATCTTTTCCTTGACATCCGATTTCGGATATGCTAGGACAACGCAGGCAACAGTAGGGTAAGTAAAAGCTTGTAAGGCCGTGCTCACTTCCGGTTGCAGAGATTGGAACCAATCGGCTGTCACATAAGCAGGAGTTGTCAACACCACAGTGCGAGTCTCAACCTGTTGCGGCCCATCCGGCGTTGAGAATTCAGCAATGTAAGTTTTGTTTTCAGTACGGTGCAAACCTGTGAGATGCCAATTGAGTTTCAGGCGATCGCCTAATTGAGCAGCGATCGCCTCTGGTAGAGCCTTCAACCCCCCTTTAAACGAACCCAACTCCCCCGGCTTAGTCTTGGGAATATTCGGGTCTGCGGGCATTTTCTTCGGCCCTTTCCTCGCCCCAAGCAGCGCCCCCGCCACCAGTCCACCACCCAAATCAGCCATCCTCGTTACCCGACCAAAAGCCGCCGCCGCGCTAAGTTGTTCGGGATCGCCGGCATAAACTCCAGAAACAAACGGTTCCACCAATCGCTGCATCACTTCCGTACCCAGATGTCGCCGGAAAAATTGAGAAATAGTTTCCTGACCACCCTGCTGCGAAAGTGTAGCACCCATTGCCGGTGCCACAAATCCCAAAGCCCCGAACAGCGCCCGCAGTTTCCCCGGAAAACTCAACAATTGCGACTGAATCATCGCCTGTGGAGTCATCGGCACCGGTTGCAGCTTATTTTGCCAATATACAAAACGAGGTAATTTGCGATCGGCAAAAATCAACTCCTCCTTCAGCCCCACATCCACAGCCAACTTCATCAACTCCACCGTCGGCGAAAAACTATTCGGGCCCTCCTCCCACAGAAACCCATTCCCTGTACAAGTTGTGATATTCCCCCCCACACGTCCCAGACTCTCAGCAACCAAAATCTTCACCGGAGTTCCAGTCTTTGCTTCCTTATGAAGTGCGTGGGCCAGACTCAAGCCAGTAATACCAGCACCCACAATCAAGCTATCTACTACATTCGTCATTTGGTAATCGCTAATTGGTAACTACATGATGTTGACAGTTAACCGTTAACCGTTAACCGTTAACTCGAATTTACTATTCCGATGCTAACGGATTTGATATAACAAGATCTTCCTTCTTCCTTCTTCCTTCTGCTATACACTATTGCTACTTTGCAAATCGTGAGGAGTCTGAAACAGCGTTTCCAGATAAACTCTTGCAGCTTGGCGATAGCTGCGCGAAGCTTCCGGCGTACCACTGTCGGCATTTTGCAACAAAAACAACGAAAGGGAAGCACAGAACACTCGGTCTAGATCCCATTCGGGATGAGTTTCCAAGTAAGTTTTGAGAGAATCATGCAGCGTTTCAGGAATTTCGGCAAAGATGCTGACTGCTGGGTTCATCATTTTTTTAGTCTCGCTAATAAATTCAAAACAGAGCCCCACTTTCGGCAGAATGCAGGTAATGTCGCTGCCGAAATCAGAGCACTTTTTTAGGTAGGTCGCATCATTGTCCGCTATGAGGGGGTAGGTTTGTCAATGTGGCGAAATATTACAAAGTCCTTTATCTTAAAAAAAGATTTACCAAATAATCAGCATTTCAGCACCTTTTTTGTTACATCTCTTTATATTATTTGGTTGATCTGAGAAATTTAGCAGCAAGTGAACAAAATCCCCAATTCCGCAGCAAGATCCGACCGTGCCGTTAATTTCTGTGGAAAACCTTGTCAAATCTGTGGAAAACCTACAACTTGCCTGTGGAAACTCTGTGGAATGTTTCGGGAAAAGTAGAGGAAAAAATAAGAATTGCGAAGGGGCATCGGGCATCGGTAGCCCTCTCTCCCCCTCTCCCCCCAGGGCTGTTTCATTCTCTGTTTATGGGGTGATGGGGTGATGGGGAGATGGGGTGATGAATTTCCGAAGCTTTTGAGTCATCCTTGCCTCTATCGTAGCCCACCGACTAACGCCAATGATTGACCGTCGCTCCTATAATTGTGCTTAACTATGGTTTTGAAGCTGTGTTGTCTTGTCAGCAAAGTACCCTGAACAGATGCGCTAGTCGGTATGCTTTGTTGGACTATGGTCATTGTTGGGTGTTGTACCTTAATTTAGAGATGTCCTATGGTTAAGTTAGGTCAATCCTCCTTTCGCCGTATTTTACTGTCGCGGATTTTGTTGCTCAGCGTACCCGTTCTGCTGGTGGGGGAGTATGTTACCTATCGCAAAGCTCGATCGACCCTTCTGGAAACAGCACGTCAAAATCTGACCGAAAGTGCCGTCAGAAAAGCAGAAACCATTGAACAGTGGGCGAAATCACTGAAGTCCAATCTGATCGGCGCTTCAGAAAGCTCGATACTACAGTCTGTAGAACCGAAGGATTATCAAAAGTTGATCGCGCAGCTAGCCCAGCGGTTGCCCACCCAGGTAGATTGCTTGCAATTGACTAATTTGCAGACAAATCAAGTCATCGCCAGCACTTGTGGGCCTCTTCCGATTCAGTCGCAGTCACAGCCTGCTAATTTTTGGCCACAGCAACCCCAGCAGACATTACTAGACGACAAAAGCGTTTACATCAGTCTATCCTGGCCAAATATGCAGCAGAGGAAACGAAACGATCGGCATCCGGCTTCCCCTAGTGCAAAGTTTTCAAATGCGAGTAAAGAGGGCAAGCAAAGTCAAGTTAGTTTGGTGTTGAGCGCTCCTGTTTACATTCGTCGTGGCAATATTCGCCAACTGAGTTACTCTCTGAGTTTGCAGTCCTCCCTACCAGTGCAAACCAGCGCCCCCAAAGGGTCTTTGGCTGGCTATACGGTGGCTATAGACCAAGATGGAACGATTTTAGCCCACCCAAATATTGACAGAGTAGGTCGCAATATTGACCAAGAGGCAGATGCCGATCGCCTCAAAAGTATCCTCAAAAGGGCGATCGCCGGAGGACAAGCTTTTTTGCACCTGTTTTCCTTTGAAAGAAATGGAGTGGAATTACTCGCTGGATACGCTGCTATCCCCAGTCCTTTAACTCAAAAACCAAACAGCAAGTGGATTATTTTAGCTGTCTCCCGTTTAGATTATGCTTTGTCCGGTTTGGAAGAAATTCAGCAAGTTTTATTTACTCTGATTGTGGGTTTAGTTGTGGCTAGTGTCATCGCAACTCTATATTTATCTCGCGATTTAGCCCGTCCTTTGGAAAAACTGAGAGACTACGCGCTCAAAGTAGATACCGAAGCGCCGGGAGCAGTGCCACAAAATCTCAAAATTAGGGAATTCAATCAATTAGCAGATGCCCTAAACAGTATGGTGGGACGGCTTAAATCCTGGGCTGAAGAATTGGAAGTCGCAACCAAGGAAGCACAAGTTGCCAATCAGTTGAAAGATGAATTTTTGCGAAATATTTCTCACGAATTGAGAACTCCGCTCAATGGAATTATTGGTTTTATCCAAATTGTACGGGATGGCTACTGCGATGACCGAGAGGAGGAGATGGAGTTCTTGCAGCGAGCTCACGATTCGGCAATGCAATTGCTCAATATCATTAATGATATTTTGGATATTGCCAAAATTGAATCAGGCTCGTTCTCACTCATGTTTGAAGTAATTGATATTACTGAGGTACTAGAAGACGCGATTGATTTGCAGGCAGTTATGATCGAGGAAAAAGGTTTGCATTTGAATTTGCCTGGTGCTAGCGATCCAATTACAGTTTATGCAGATCCAGAGAAGCTCAAGCAGGTGTTTTTGAATGTGTTGAGCAATGCGGTTAAGTTTACTGATTCCGGCAGCATTACTATATCTATGAATTTTGAATATAAGAAAAACAAAAATCCTGATGTTGTCAACGGGAATGTACCAGAAGCTACGACAAGTCTTAGCGCTGACAGTGAATGGGTGGTGGTGACTGTGAAAGATACAGGAATTGGTATCGATCCTGAACAACAACAGAAATTGTTTCAACCTTTTGTGATGGCTGACGGCTCTACGACTCGCAGATTCGGTGGCAACGGCTTGGGCTTAGCTATTTCTCGGAAGATCATGGAATCGATGAGAGGGAGCATTACGCTGCACAGTGAAGGTATAAATCAAGGTGCTACTGTAGTAATTTCTTTGCCTGTTACTCAGCAGTCAAATTCCTATGTTGAAAATCAGGACTTGCTCAAGGAAAATGCCATGTTTCAAGGTTAGGATCACCCTACTAATCAACAGTCAACAGTCAACTGTCAACTGACTAACTAATTTATTGAAAGCAGCCTGAGCGGCCGCTTGTTCAGCCGCTTTGATCGATCGACCTTTTCCTTCTGCTAGCAACTCTTCTTGAAGTCGAACCTCAGCAGTAAAACGATCCTCACCACCCTGAACTGTCCCAGTTTCTTTCACACTATATTTTGGCAAAGTTTTGTATTTACCTTGAGTCAATTCCTGGAGAGCAGCTTTGTAGTTTTGGCGGGCCGGATCGCTGCGGATTTCCATTGCTAGCCGTTTAAAATGAGTGTCTAACCAAGGGCGAATTAATTCTAACGTGTGGGTACTCAAATAAAGCGCAGCAAGTAAGGCTTCCAGGGCATCAGCCCGTCGGCTTTCCGTGCCTGTTTTGTCGCTAGCGGCACTGCTAGCAACAATCAAATAGCGATCGAATCCATAACTGTCAGCGATTTTTGAGAGAATGCGATCGCTCACCAAGATCGATCGAATAGCAGCAAATTCACCGACAGAACAGTCGGGATAAATCTCGAACAACAACTCCGACGCAGTAAGCCGCACAACTGCATCACCCACAAATTCTAACTGTTCATAATTTGCCTTAGCTGATGCACTAGAATGAGTCAAAGCTAAATCGACCAGATCCCATTTAATTAAATTCTGATTGGATATTCCCAATTTTTCAGCTAATTTTTCAAGTTCTTTTTGACGACCAGGATAAATAGGATTCATAGGGAATTGGGCATTGGGAATTGGGAATTGGGAATTGGGCATTGGGCATTGGGCATTGGGCATTGGGAATTGGGAATTGGGCATTGGGCATTGGGCATTGGG
>NZ_NXIB02000124.1 GCF_002412335.2 Tychonema bourrellyi FEM_GT703 | reverse complement strand
CCTGCTGTGAAGCCGAACGACTGCTGTGAAACGATCGACTGCTGTGAACCGATCGACTGCTGTGAACCGATCGCTAAAAAGATCTCAAATGGGTTCTATAGAGGACACGGCAGTGCCGTTTCCCTACCGCGAAATTGTAGGGACACGAAATTGTAGGAACACGGCAGAATGATATAGAGGACACGGCAGTGCCCATTGGTGTCAACTTAAGCCTGAAACCCTTGATAAATGTCGCTTTTACCTGAGTCTTGATCCCCCTAAATCCCCCTTAAGAAGGGGGACTTTGATCGGACTCTTATCCCCCCCTTCTTAAGGGGGGCTAGGGGGGATCTAGATTTAATAGTCTTGCCAGCAATCTCTGACTGGGCTTGAGCTTAAGTTGACACCAATGGGCAGTGCCGTGTCCCTACCGCGAAATTGTAGGGACTAAGGCCAAGCCGTGTCCTCCTTATATCTACAAAATCTCAAAAAAGACACAAATAATGTATATTACAACACGATTTGGCCGCAGGACTTAAAATAGTGTGGATTTACCGATCGACAGCACCCTTTTTCAATCAATATTTCTCTCTCCTGTGGAGATATCTGTCAGCCAGAGTCGGGAGCGTTCCCCTTTCGAGATGCTGACAATGGTGCACAATTTCAAATTAACATCAAATCTAGCACTATTTTAAGTAAGCTTTTGGTGGAACAGATCAAAAAGTCTGTTTCTAACACTGGTGCAGAATGTCTAGTTTATCATCAATCTTGTCCAACTACCAATTACGAACCTATGCCTCGTCGCCAAGACTTAAAAAAAATTCTGCTAATTGGTTCCGGCCCAATTGTGATCGGCCAAGCCTGCGAGTTCGACTATTCGGGGACGCAAGCTTGCAAAGCTTTGCGAGAAGAAGGTTATGAAGTAGTGCTGGTGAATTCCAACCCAGCCACAATTATGACAGATCCAGAAACAGCCGATCGCATCTACATCGAACCTCTAACGCCAGCCATCCTCGAACAAATCATCGCCAAAGAAAGACCTCAAGCAATTTTACCGACAATGGGCGGTCAAACGGCGCTGAATTTAGCAGTTGCATTAGCTAAAAATGGCGTTCTGGAAAAATACAAAGTCGAGCTAATTGGCGCGAAGTTGCCCGCAATTGAAATGGCAGAAGACCGACTGCTATTTAAAGAAGCGATGGCGCGAATTGGAGTAGCAGTTTGCCCTTCTGGAATTGCCAATAATCTTGATGAAGCCAAAGCAATTGGTCACCAAATCGGTTCTTATCCGTTAATTATCCGTCCGGCTTTTACAATGGGCGGTACTGGTGGCGGCATTTCTTACAATCAAGAAGAGTTTGAAGAAATGGCACAAGGCGGCGTTGATGCTAGTCCGGTATCGCAAATTCTGATCGAACAATCTTTGATTGGTTGGAAAGAGTACGAACTGGAAGTGATGCGGGATTTAGCAGATAATGTGGTGATTATTTGTTCGATCGAGAATCTCGACCCGATGGGCGTTCACACCGGGGATTCCATCACCGTCGCGCCAGCCCAAACCCTCACAGACAAAGAATATCAGCGATTGCGGGATGCTTCGATTAAAATCATTCGCGAAATCGGAGTTGAAACAGGCGGTTCTAACATTCAATTTGCCGTGAATCCGGTAAACGGAGATTTCATCGTCATTGAAATGAACCCCCGCGTTTCCCGTTCCTCCGCTTTGGCCTCAAAAGCAACAGGATTTCCGATCGCAAAAATGGCCGCAAAATTAGCAGTAGGTTACACGCTGGACGAAATTTCCAACGATATTACCAAGAAAACTCCTGCTTGTTTTGAACCCACAATTGACTATGTGGTGACGAAGATTCCCCGATTTGCCTTTGAAAAATTCCCCGGTTCCGAACCGACTCTGACGACGCAAATGAAGTCAGTGGGAGAGGTAATGGCGATCGGGCGGAGCTTCAACGAATCTTTCCAAAAAGCCCTGCGGGGATTGGAAACAGGCCGCGCAGGTTTCGGTTGCGACAAACCGGAAAAATTGCCAAGTTTAGAACAAATTCGCGCCGGATTGCGGACACCAAATCCCGATCGCATTTTTACAGTTCGCCACGCCATGATGATGGGAATGTCGGTGGAAGAAATCTTCGAGCTCACAGCAATTGACCCTTGGTTTTTGGACAAAATGCAGGAGTTGCTGGAAACTGAGAAGTTCCTGAAGCGGACGCAGCTCAAACAGTTGACAAAAGACACAATGTTTGAAGTGAAGCAGTTGGGATTTAGCGATCAGCAAATTGCTTACGCCACCAAAACATCGGAAGATGAAGTTCGCACTTACCGCAAACAGTTGGGCGTAATACCGATTTATAAAACAGTTGATACCTGCGCCGCTGAATTTGAAGCACTTACACCTTATTACTATTCTACCTACGAAGTGGGCGCGGCAATTTGGGACTTGGGCGATGAAGAAAAGAAGATTTCACCAGTCGGTCACAGTCTCGCACCAGAGTCCGAAGTTTTGCCTTCTACTAAGCGAAAAGTAATGATTTTAGGCGGCGGCCCGAACCGCATCGGACAGGGGATTGAGTTTGATTATTGTTGCTGTCATGCTTCCTATTCCCTGGGAGCAGACGGGTTTGAGACAATTATGGTCAACTCGAATCCAGAAACAGTTTCGACGGATTATGATACAAGCGATCGCCTGTATTTTGAACCGCTGACTAAAGAGGATGTTCTCAACATTATCGAAGCGGAAAATCCAGAGGGAGTAATTATTCAATTTGGCGGACAAACACCGCTGAAATTAGCGATTCCTTTACAGAAAGCTCTCGAAAATCATCCAGATGTCCAAACGAAAATCTGGGGAACTTCGCCGGATTCAATTGATTCTGCTGAAGACAGAGAAAGGTTTGAAAAGATTCTGCGGGAGTTGAATATTCAACAAGCTGCTAACGGTTTGGCGCGCAGTTTTGAGGATGCTTTAATCGTAGCTCAACGCATCGGTTATCCGGTGGTGGTGCGCCCCAGTTACGTGTTAGGCGGACGAGCAATGGAAATTGTTTATTCCGATACGGAATTGGAACGTTACATGACTTACGCGGTGCTGGTAGAACCGGAACATCCGATTTTAATTGACAAGTTCTTGGAGAATGCGATCGAGGTGGATGTAGATGCGATCGCAGATACTACAGGAAATGTCACTATCGGCGGTATTATGGAGCACATTGAGGAAGCGGGAATTCACTCCGGCGACTCAGCTTGTTCTATCCCTTACCAAACGCTTCCCGATGAAGCTGTAGCAACAATCCGTCGCCAGACAATCGAATTAGCAAAAGCCCTCAAAGTAATCGGGTTGATGAACATTCAATTTGCTGTTCAAGGAAAGGAAGTTTTCATTTTGGAAGCTAATCCACGGGCTTCTCGAACAGTACCTTTTGTCTCGAAAGCCATCGGAGTTCCCCTCGCCAAAATTGCATCGCGGGTAATGTCTGGTCAAACTTTGGAAGCTTTGGGTTTTACTAAGGAGATTGTACCCGTTCACGTTTCTGTGAAAGAGGCTGTGCTACCGTTTGCCAAGTTCCCAGGGACTGATACTTTGTTGGGGCCAGAAATGCGATCGACTGGCGAAGTCATGGGGATTGACACGGATTTTGGTAAGGCATTTGCCAAGGCTCAATTGGGCGCAGGACAAGTGATGCCATTGTCGGGGACTGTTTTGGTCTCTATGCGCGATCGGGATAAACTAGCAGTTGTACCAGTTGTCAAGGAATTCTTGGAATTGGGTTTCAAAGTAGTAGCAACTCATGGTACTCGCAAAGTTTTACGAGAGCAAGGTTTGGATGTAGATTTGGTGCTAAAACTCCATGAAGGGCGGCCGAACTTGTTGGATTCGATCAAGAATGAGAAAATTCAACTAATTATCACCACGCCTTCTGGTGAAGAGTCCCGCGCTGATGGCATCTTTATCCGTCGCACTGCTTTGACTTACAAAATCCCGATTATCACCACTATTGCTGGTGCGAAGGCGACGGCGGCGGGAATTCGATCGCTCAAATCTCACCCGATGGAAGTAAAAGCACTTCAGGATTATTAAATCCCAAAAGTTTGTAAATTGGATGGTGGGGTGGGCATCCTGCCCGCCCATTAACTGCTTTTTTAAGAACAGGCAAGTGCTTTTTTAAGCACAGGCAAGATGCCTGTTCCACAAAGAGTAAATTGGATTGTGGGGTGGGCATCCTGCCCGCCCATCAACTGCTTTTTTAAGCACAGGCAAGATGCCTGTTCCACAAAGAGTAACAAAGAGTAAATTGGATTGTGGGGTGGGCATCCTGCCCGCCCATCAAAGCCTTAGTCCAAACCTTTAATCTCCGATTCCTGGTATTTTTCGAGAAGGCCACTATCCAGCATCAATTTCGGCCAAACTAACAAGAAAAATCCCATCCAAGCTAATAACGGTATGGCCACTAAAACTGTAATCCAAACAGTTTTCAATAATAACCAACTAGCGCTAATCAGGCTAGTACCAGTTAACAGAATTGACCAAGGCTGACACCACCAAGGTTTGTAGTTCCAAGGACTAATAGGTTTTTGTTCGGAAATAGATTTCATCTTTTTAGTGATTTTTCATATATAATAACAGAGTTAGCTCTATCAACATAATTTAAGCGTTCATCACCTGTTCTGCTGTCAGCGTCAATCCTGGAAAAGTCCGAGACACAATTCGTTCACTACCCTTAAATGTAGTTGTTTGATAGTTACCATCTGCATCCAAAAGATGGACAAATATAGTTGGAACTTTGGGATTTCCCAAAAATTCCCTACTACCAATTGCTAAGTAATCAACTATCCAATACTCAGGAATTCCCAAACGCCGATATTCGTCCAATTTGTCTATATAATCGTCATCCCAATTTGTTGATGTTACTTCCACTGCTAATTGAATTGGTTCCTGCATAGCAGCATAAGCAGAACGGTTAGAATACCACAAATCGCGATCGATTACACTGACATCCGGTCTCCGCCCTTGTGCGATTCCGGTTTTAGTTACAGTTCTGATAACGGCTGTATTGTTGACGATATAATTCAAATTCAGTCGCCGAATTTCATCATTGAAGTCAAATAACATGACATTAGCAACATCATCATGATTTCTGGTGGCATTCATCTTTACAATTTCTCCATTTACCAGTTCATAGCGTCCATCTTCTGGACATTCTACAAGGAATTGGTCAAAGGTTAATTTTTTGGTGACTGTTGCAATCATAAGATTTATCCTTACTTTGCAGGAATACTATTAGTCTATACTAGCATGGCCAGGAATAAATGTGTATTTTTGATTGCAGATCTGCTATTTTTTAATCGAAAATCAAAAATAGATCGCTATAAATGGTAGAATGCGATCGCATAGCAATTACAGTTCCACAGGTCGCTAACTTGCTAAGCTAGAAAGTAGCAAACCTCAAAATCCAGCCAATCCCAGGTCAATCGCGAACCATGAGACTAGACGAAGCCGTAGAATTTGCCGAAAATCCAGAACCGCGTTGTCCCTGCGTCCTCCTGTTGGACACCTCCGGTTCGATGCAAGGTGCCCCCATAGATGCCTTGAATGAAGGGCTGCAAACTTTTAGGGACGATTTGATTAAAGACGAATTGGCGAAAAAGCGAGTCGAAGTCGCGATTATTTCCTTTGACAATCATATCAAAGTTGTGCAGGATTTCGTGACTGCTGACCAGTTCGAGACTCCGCTGCTGAAAGCCCAGGGACAAACTCATATGGGTGGAGGTATTCAGCAAGCATTGGATTTGATCGCCGCCCGTAAATCGGAATACCGCAATAACGGGATTACTTATTATCGCCCGTGGGTATTCATGATTACTGATGGCGAACCCCAAGGCGAATCGGATGATGTTGTGGAAATTGCATCACAGCGAATTAAAGAGGAAGAAAATAACAAGCGTGTTGCTTTTTTTGCTGTAGGAGTTGAAGGTGCTAATATCGCCCGTCTCGCACAAATTGTGGAGCGCACTCCTGTAAAATTGAGAGGGTTGGATTTTAGAGAGATGTTTATTTGGCTGTCAGCTAGTATGCAGCGAGTTTCTCAATCAAAAATTGATGAACAAGTGGCACTTCCGCCTCCGGGATGGGGAACGGTTTAGTTATTAGTCATTAGTCAGCAGTCATTAGTCATTAGCAATAAACTCTCCTAAAGGGACTCCTAAGAAACTCGCAGGGGAGAGGGGGAGAAGAGGAGAGGGGGAGAAGAGGAGAAAGAGTTTCTTTCATTCATAACGGGTGCTGGGCCTCCGTGGAACGCTCTAAAGCAATGAATGCAGACTAATAATTAATGACTAATAACTAATGACTAATAACTAATAACTAATGACTAATGACTAATGACTCTGGACTATTGACTAATTGGCAAGTTGTAGCGGCATCGGTGATGGGGACGAGTCACTCGAAGCGATCGCAACCTTGTCAAGATGCCCATTGCTGGCGACTGTTGCCGAATGGTGTTTTGGTGGCGGCAGTTGCCGATGGTGCAGGCTCGGCAACCCTGGCAGAAGTAGGTGCTAAAATTGCTGTGGAAACCGTTGTCGAAACCATTTGTCGCCAATCAAAAATGTTGCCTGGAGATGACGCGCAATGGCAAGTATTCTTGACAGCAGCACTCCAAGTCGCACGGGCGGCTGTGGAGGCGGAAGCGGCAACGCGGGAGGTGCAGGCTAGAGATTTAGCTTGTACTTTAATTGCGGTGGTGGCGACGCCAGAGTTAATCGCTGTTGCTCAGATCGGTGATGGTGCGGCGGTGGCAGGTGATAATCAAGGATGTGCGATCGCCCTGACTATACCTCCTTGTGGTGAATATATCAATGAAACCATTTTTTTGATTTCGCCCAATGCTCTGGAAACCGCCCAGTTTCATGTGCGACGGGAAAAAATGGCGCACTTAGCTGTGTTTTCTGACGGGTTGCAAATGCTAGCCCTGAAAATCCCGGAAGGTACGCCCCACGGCCCGTTTTTTGCGCCGTTGTTTCGATTTTCCGCTCAAGTTCAAGATGAGTCGGATGCACAACAGCAGTTGGAGTCTTTTTTGCGATCGCCTCGTGTGTGCGATCGGACCGATGATGACTTAACATTATTGTTGGCAAGTTGTTTGAGTTCGGAAGTACAACAAAATTAACAGTAGACATCTTGCAAAAGTGACTATCCATCTGTATTTATCTCCGTCCTTTTGCATTCATGTGCGGTAAAAAAAACTGATTCTGATTTTTGCAAGAAGTCTCATCTGTTCAACTAAGCGCTTTTATAATAAAATCGAGGTGTCAACAATTATACTCCAGTTTAAACAGTAGGTCGTCACTTGCAAGCACAAGAGATTAAGGAGCAACTAAAATCCCTAATTAGCGAAGCATATCCAATAGATCCGAGTTTGGCGAGAAGATTGGATGAAATCTATCGCTGGGTAAAAGATGTGAAACCGGGTTCGCTAACTGCTAAAAAATTTGTGATGGCTTTTTTGCTACAGCTTGTCACTGATTCTGAAGTTTGGTTGGCTGTCAAATCTCTACCTTCAGATGCAGAACAACAAGCTGCATTTGAGTTAATGAGTTCTGCGGAAAGATATTGGTACAGCTATCTATTTCCTAAATGGCTGAGTGAAACCGATCGCAAACTATATATTTGGAAAAAAAAATTGATGGCTGGAGATTTTTATCCTGCTGATGAGCAGATTCTGCAATCGCTGATCGCTCAGATTCAGCAGCGAGAAGATGCTTCTTTTATACAACGTTATATAGCGGATCTGTCAATGGCAACGGATTCGATAGTTAGCAGCCGTCAACATCAGCCTTTATGTATACAAATTACCAGTATTTCTGATGAATTTTCTCAGCAAAAATATGAAAATTGGCAAAAAACTCTTCAAGAATGGGGGATTGACAGAGGATTATTTTTAAGTTATGATCCAAGTATTGAGAGTTCGGTAGATCGATTGGTTAACATGGCATTATACAATAGTGATAATTTGCAAGCTGGTAGATACTTGAAGTTTTCATAAAAGTCTAAATCTCAGAAACTCGGCGGTTGAAACTCGGCGGTTGAAACTCGGCGGTTGAAATTAGGCGGTTGAAATTAGGCGGTTGAAACCGCTACTACACAAACGAAGTCCACCTCCGTGGACTAAGATTAAGAGATAGAGTATGGCTTGACACTTCTGAAGCTGTAAGTATTTCTATCGCCCGATCGCATAGCAACATTTTGGATCATTGGGATGTCTTTAATTACTGAAACCATTAATTTTCTCGCATTTACCTTTTTAGTTCTGACGTTCTTGCCTTTTTTGTACTCTCCCACATCACTAAAGCTCTTCGTTTTTACTTCTGCTACAAAACTATAAAATTCCCTCAAAATTAACACCATGACAGCACAAGGCACAACCACTGTTGAAAAAAGTTTACAAAAAGTTTTGGAAAAACTGGAATCTGCACGAAAAATGCAGGGTGACTGGATGAAAAACGGGATAAATTTTGTTGATTTGTATGTGGATAATGCTGGTAGCGATTGGTTGGAAGAGTGGGGTAAGGCTGAGGAAGATTTAGAAGTTGATAAAAATAGAAGTGTTAGCGTTGAGAGTGTGAAAGTAGCGATCGACTTTCCCGACTTCCAGAACACTCAATTGCTGGAAATAGCATTGAATCATCGTTCTCATACTGATGATTTTTCCGATCGCCTTTCGGAGTCACCAACTTGGCAAGATATCAAGTATCAACGCCAAGCACTGCTGGGTGCTACGATTTTCGGTGCTGTTTTGACTGACTATCTTTATCGCAAGTATCCCAACCTGGATCGAAATGCAATCTCTGCCTTAAAATCGCGTTTGGCAGATCATAAACAAATTTCGGAATTTGCACTTGATTTGAATTTGAATCAACTTAAATCCTGTGGAAAGAATGGGAAAAAGATGGACAAAAAAGAGGATAATAAATTTTTGTCTGAGACTTTTTATGCGGTGTTTGGGGCGATTTACTTGGAGTGCGATCGCGATTTTGATCGTGCGGGTACATGGCTGATTGAGCGTTTTATTGATCAAGCGGTCAGTGATAATATTTGTCTGATTGAGTTGCCGAAAAATTCGCCTAAAGGTGCTGCTAAGCGGCGGGCAATTTTGGGTGGGGATGTTTTAGAGGCGATCGCGATCGACTATCTGTACAACAGCTTTCCCGAACGCAGTGCTACCCAGCTAACTCATTGGAAAAATATTTTAGTGACTAAAGATATTTTCCCGAAAGAATTCAAGGCAAAATTAGGCAGTCAGTACCTGGAATTGGGGAGCAATTTCTCGCGCACTCGCGACTGGCTGGTGGATAATTTCATCAAAACAGCAGTTGACGAATTGGTAGAGGAAACAGGAAATCAATTAAACTAAAAGTAGAAAGCCAATAAATTTGGAGAACAAGCAATGGTGACACAACTGCAATCTCCCGACAAATCAAAAATCATCTATCCCGATGATAACGGTGAACCAATGTCAAACAATACCGAACAGTTTCGATTAATCGTTTGGATTAAGGAAAACTTAGAATTATTGTTTGGCGACGATCCGAATGTTTTCGTAGCAGGTGACTTGCTTTGGTATCCGATGGAAGGAAACAATAACATTCGTCAAGCGCCAGATGTGATGGTGGTTTTTGGTGTCCCAAAAGGATATCGAGGTTCCTATCAACAGTGGTTGGAAAATGATATTGCACCGCAAGTAGTGTTTGAAATTTGGTCAGAAGAATCGATCTGTATATTGACAAAAAGATTTCAATTTTGCGATCGCTATGGTGTGGAAGAATACTATTTTTACAATCCACAAACCTTAGAACTGGGAGGATGGTTGCGGATTGAGGGAGAATTTGAGGTGATCGAACAAATGGACGGTTGGGTAAGTCCGAGACTAGGAGTACGGTTTCAATTATCAGAAACAGAACTCGAAATGTTCAGGCCCTCTGGAGAAGCGTTTATGAGTTTTGGGGAACTCGATCGACTGCGACAGAAAGCCGAGGTGCGAACCCAACAGGCAGAAATGATGCTAGAACAAGAACGATCGCGATCGCAAGCTTTAGAATCCAAACTCCGAGAAATGGGTATCGATCCGAATCAATTGTGAGCACAAATGCAAAATTGCACTATGGTGGAACAGGCATCTTGCCTGTTATGGTGGAACAGGCATCTTGCCTGTTCTAAGTTTTTAAGGGCAGGCAGGATGCCCACCCCACAATACAAAAATTGAACTATTGTGGAACAGGCATCTTGCCTGTTAATCGACGTGAATTCTTCAATTCTTGAATCTAAAATCCAAAATCTAAAATCTAAAATCGACATAATCCATATAACGGAATTCTATGCAGTTGCAGCGGCAATTTAGCGGACAACTGATTGCGATCGACACTAACACAGCGATCGCCAGTGGAGGAGAAGGTCGCATCTACCCGATCGCCCAAGACTCGTCCCTAGTAGCAAAAATCTACCACAGACCGACAGACGAAGACGGCGACAAACTCACAGTGATGTTTAGTATGCCACCAGATGCGCCGATCGCCGCACCGGGACACGCTTCAATTGCTTGGCCGATGGATTTGCTGCATACTGTCGGCGGGCGAGAAAAAATCGTCGGTTTTGTGATGCCGCGCGTCACTAAGGCTTCGCCGGTTCATATTTTCTACACTCCCAAAACCCGTCGCGAACAAAAACCGCTATTTAACTATCTTTACCTACATCGCACTGCTAGAAATCTCGCAGCCGCTGTCAATGCCCTGCATGGGTGCGGTTACGTGATTGGGGATGTGAATGAGTCAAATATCCTTGTCACCGACACAGCTTTAATCACCCTGGTAGATACAGATTCCTTTCAAGTCCGTGATCCTTATACAGGTTACGTTTATCGGTGTCCCGTGGGGAAGCCGGAGTTTACCCCACCGGAATTGCAGGGACAAACTTTTCGGGATATCGACAGAGCCCCGGAACATGATTTGTTCGGCTTGGCGGTACTAATTTTTCAATTGCTGATGGAAGGTACGCACCCGTTTTCGGGAGTTTATCAGGGTAGCGATGAACCGCCGCCAATGGAAGCGAGAATTCGATCGGGCCATTTTCCTTCTGGTACTAAGCGGATTCCCTATCGCCCGATGCCCGCTGCGCCACCTTGGGAAATGCTAGATCCCCGACTGCGACAGATGTTTATCCGTTGTTTTGAGGATGGACACACCAGTCCGTCGGCGCGCCCGGATGCGAAAACTTGGGTAAATGCGATTCGGGAAGCGGAAGATGCGTTAATTACTTGCGGTAAAAATAATCAGCATAAATACGGTAATCATTTGAGTCGCTGTCCTTGGTGCGATCGGGCAAAACTTCTGAAAGGGCGCGATCCATTTCCTTCACGGGAAGCAGTCCGCAACGGATTGCACTTGCAGCCCGCCAAAAAACAGCATAAAAAGCCCAAAGTAGCCCCTCTCTTAGGGGAGACGGCAGTGCGTAGACAACAGCAGTCTGCGGGCTTACCAAGGCAACTTGGTCAATACCAGCCGTCGCTGTTGCCGATGCCAATGTCTTCTCGGACTCCGCCTCCGACAGTACCCCTAACTAAGTTTGAGCGGATATTTCAGGATGCGTCTTGGGGTGGTGTTTGGGGTGGTTTGTGTTTGGCGGCGATGGGGGGGATTTTTTCGGCGATCGCTGAGGGTGGTGGGGCGATTTTGGGGGCGATTTTTGTGGGTGCGATTTGGGGTGCTTTTTTTGGGATGATTTGGGGGGTTTTGGCAGTGCCTCCAAATCAGATTTTGCGGAGGTGGGTGGGAATTTTGATTGGGACTCTGTGGGGGGCTTTTGTGTTGGCGGCGATCGGGGGTGTGGTGTTTGGGGCGATTAGTGAGAATCCGACGATCGGGCCGGCGATTTGGTCGGGGACGGGGCTGGGTATTGTCTGGGGCTTGGTTTGGGCGAGTTTTCAGCCTCCTCTGGTTGTGCCGATGGGGAGGGTTTGGGGC
>NZ_NXIB02000123.1 GCF_002412335.2 Tychonema bourrellyi FEM_GT703 | reverse complement strand
TTTGTGGAACAGGCATCTTGCCTGTTGAGTTTGTGGAACAGGCATCTTGCCTGTTTTAGCGCCAAAAAAACGGTAAGCTATAAACACCAAACATAACATTCAAAAACTTATGATTTTTCCCGGTTCAGCAGTTCGAGTTAAAGATACCACCGAGATTTACTACGGCTTTCAAGGACTTGTCCAGCGAGTCACCGACGGGAAAGTCGCGGTACTTTTTGAAGGAGGCAATTGGGACAAGTTGATCTCATTTCGGCTGTCGCAATTAGAACTTGTGGATGCTACCGCAGGCCGAATCAAATAGTCATTGGGAATTGGGCATGGGGCATTGGGCATGGGGCATTGTTAACTGTTGACTGTTGACTGTTGACTGTTGACTGTTAACAAATAACCAATAACCAATAACCAATAACAACTAAGAACTAACAAAATTCCAATTCCCAATTCCCAATTCCCAATTCCCAATTCCTAATTCCCAATATGCGTATAAACCTCCCCCAATTTCCAGAGAAAGAGCGGCTCAATGACCATATTGGCGAAATTATTGAAACTGCAACTACAGAATTTTTAGCTCAATGTTTAGATCCAGAAGACTTGAGTTTTCCACCGATGCCACCTTTCGGTAGTTGGGTGAAAGCTACCGATGAACAGTCGGGAAATCTAGTGATCGCAGTAGTTTATCATGCGACAACTAGCCCGATCGACACAGTGCACAGAGCACGGGCCTTGGGGATGTCGCTGCAAGAGTTACGGGAGGAACAACCGCAGATTTTTGCGATGTTAAAGACTGAGTTTCGATCGGCAATTGTGGGTTTTGAAACGGCTGCTGAAAGCTTGAACGGTTATGCACCACAACGGGGAACTATTTATCAGTATATTCCGCCACGGCCGCCGCAAATTCACCAGGCGGTTTATCGCTGCGAACCGGATGAGGTGATTGATTTTAGTGCTCAGTTGGATTTTTTGAGGACGCTGCTGGGGGTGGCTAATGCGCCGGTGGATGCGCTGACTGCTGCGGCGATTCGGGAGGTTTATCAGTTGCGAAAGCGCGATCGATCTTGGTTGGTGGAAGCGGGGAGGAGTTTGAGTGTTTTGTTGAAGGATGATTATGACAGATTGCGGGTGATTTTGAGTCAGATTCATCCGTAATACTCGACAAAATCGAGATAGTCTGAAGCTGGCCGTTATACATGACAGGTTTCCCAAACTAAACTACACTATCAATAGTTCAGCCCCCACACTACTGCTAGCCAACATAAATATCATGCAAGGAAAAACACTCGAAGGACGCTACTACATCATAAAACACTTGGGAGGCGGTGGCTTCGGTCAGACTTACCTGGCTGAAGATCAAAGGCGATCGGGTAATCTTCGGTGTGTCGTCAAGCAACTCAAGCCCCAATCTACCGATCCGCAAACTCTAGAGATAGCTAGACGTTTATTTAAAACAGAAACAGACACCCTCCACAAGCTAGGGACTCATAAGCCGATTCCTGAACTTTTAGATTATTTTGAGGAAAATCAAGAATTTTATTTAGTTCAGGAGTTGATTGAGGGGAGAGATTTAAGCAAAGAAATTACTCCCGGCCAGCGACTTAGTGAGTCGGAAGTTATGCCTATTTTGCAGGAGATAATCGAAATATTGGTGTTTGTTCAGCAGGACAAAGTAATCCACCGGGATATTAAACCTGCTAATTTAATGAGGCGCAATTCTGACGGTAAAATATTCTTAATTGACTTTGGTGCAGTTAAACAAATTAGCACTCAAATAGCTAACAACACAGGGCAATCACCGCCGACTATTATAATCGGCACAAATGGCTATATGCCAGCAGAACAAAATAACGGACATCCTAACTTTACTAGCGATATCTATGCTGTGGGAATGACTGGGATTGAATGGCTGACGGGGATACTTCCTCACGAGTTACCAAAGGATGTTAATGGTGAAATTGTTTGGCGCGATCGCACTCAAGTTAGCGATGGTTTTGCTAATATCTTAAACAAAATGGTGCGCTATCATTTTCGCGATCGCTACCAGTCAGCCGCAGAGGTGTTGCAAGCTTTAAACAGTTTGAGACGAATTCCACCATCTTCTACTGTAGTATCATCTCCTAACTTATTGACATTAATGAGTAACTGGACGCGAGATCATAAAATTGGTTTGCTTGGGGTTGGTTTAGCCGCTATATTTGGTGTAGCAGCATTGTTTACACCAGAAATTAGAAAAATGGTGGGATTGGAGGCTGCGGACAATTTGGCAAGTTATGACAATACAGCCCAAGGAATTAAAATCAAATATCCCGATAATTGGACTAAACAAGAAGAGTATAACGCCGTTACCAAAGAGGTGGTTCAATTTATTTCACCGAAAGAAAGCGAGGGCGATAAATTTCAAGAACGGCTGATTGTCACAGTCGAACCTACGACGAATAATAAAACCCTTGATGAATATACGAAGTTATCTAAACAAGAAATCCTGAAATTAGATAAAAATGCTAAGATAGCTCAAGAGGGTGAATCGACTTTAGCAGGCAAAAGCGGGTATAGAGTTGTTTATACAACCAAAGAAGGGAATCAAGAGTTCAAGAAATTAAATGTTTGGACGATGAAAAATGATAAAGCTTATTTGATTACCTATGAGGCGGAAGCGGGGAAGTACGAGCAGTTTTTGCCGGTTGTTGAGAAGATGATTAAGTCGCTGGAAGTTCAAGACAGCAAATAAATTTATTGAGGCAGTTGTCAGATTATGGTGACAGTATCAATCAAAGATGAATATGTTGAAGTGTTGAGTGCTTTGGGTGATTTGCAGACGGCGATGGATTTGGCAATCCAACGTTATACCATCGAGCAGATTACAGGGAAAGTTGCTGAACTTCGACAAAGAAATGCTCAGTATCAGGCTAAATATGGGATGGATTATCTCTCTTTTAACCAGCGAGTTTCTGAAGATGAAGTTTTTATCAGAAATCTGGAATCGAAGGTTAATAATTTGTGGGAAATTGATTTGGCAGATTGGGAATTTTGCTATAAGGGGATAGGAGATTGGACGCGCAAGTTACAGAATCTTTTACTTGAAACTAATAACTTAATTTCTCATTAGATGCCTAATTTATACATAAATTAGCACTTACTGGGGCCGAGAAACCAGGTTTTTTACGAAAAATATTCGTGGTAGCCGACAGATTAGGTGAAAACCCGGTTTCTTTAGTCGCAGTGAGTAAATCCTGATACAGCATATTCCATGTATATGTGGTACACATAATCTTGCGAGATGTCGTGTAAGGTGCGTCGCCCTCAAAAATCTACAAGTTCTATTCAATATCTCGTAGCGACGCACCCTACAGATTAACACTACATAACAATCAAGAGGTCATTATTTATGAATCCCCAATCTGGAACCAAATCACCCTTGGATCGTAAACCGCAAATTCCCCTAACAGAACTCCATCAAAAAATTGATGCTGGGGTTAAAATTGCTATTGCTAAAGCCATAGAAAAACACCGCAAGTTAGGGGAATCAATTAGCATTGGACAGGATGGCAAAGTAATTACTTTAACTGCCGATCAAATTCCTCCCCTGAAATTAGATAATGATAGTTAATCCTTATTTTGCCATCAAATGAGGAACAGATATTTTAGTCAAAAATTTTGGGCAATTATTTAGGATTCGGCTACTTTTTCTGGTACTCGGCGATATTTGCCATCTAAACGTTCCTGTCGCTGACGGCGGTTATCAGCTTCTAACATTGCGAGGACTTCATCTAATTTTAGCGTCCAAGCATCAAGCAGGCGACAAGATTCTCGCATTCTAGCAACATTTTGCTGTCTAGTTTCTAAATCGGGTATTCTTGGTTGTTGAGTCATGGCAGATTCCAACTCCTTTTAATTTCTTGAATACTGGCTTCTGAGGCATCGGCGATCGCCTCTCCCTGGTCGATCGTCCTATACAGAAAGTCTAGCACATCAGCCGTTGCTGCTGGTTGAGATTCTGCCACCTGTTGCAAGATTCTGTGCAAGCGGTTGTAGGGAATTCTCAGGCGTTCCTTCACATTATCAATTGCTTCTAACTCAGGCATTGTTTCCTGGGTTTCACCAAATTGCTGTAATAGGGAATATTCTGCTGCTGTTGCTGTGTCGAGAAGTGCGACTAACCGCTGTTGCAATCTGAAAATAGTGCTGATGGTTTGGTCTGGTAATTTTGCCATAAATTTGAATTTGAAGTGACAAATTATCAGTATAATAGCACTTCAGGATCGCCAATTAGTCTGTCATAATTTATTTAAACCAAAAAATCATATGTGGGTAGAGATAGTGGCGCTAAATCAAGTTCCAGAATGGGATATTTTGCGAGTAAAAAACGAACCGCGAAGACGCGAAGAACGCGAAGAACGGAAAGAGAAGAGAGTTTCACGACTCCTGCAAGACGGGCTATAGAAGAGGGAAGAAAGAAAATGCAACAATAGCAATAGTTTCAGTAATGACAGGATTTACGCACTCCGACAAAGAAACCGGGTTTTTTACGAAATAGTTCGTTACACACCCTAAATTGGGTGAAAAACCCGGTTTCTGAGCCCATGCGTTACACCATTTTTTCGCGCCGCTGACGGAGGAAAATCGCCAAAAGCCCGATCGCGCCAAACCCCAAAAGCAGCCATTCCGCCGGTTCAGGAACCCCAGAAACATTCAGAGGATTTCCAGGTTTAGTCAACTCCTCCTTACCAGATTCCACCTTTCGTTCAAATCTATCTTTCTTGGATTCAGCTTCTTTTAGCTGCTGTCTTTGGGCATCATTAACTAACACAATCATCGAAGAATACGGTGTCACCACATTAAAGGTTTTAGCCACCGAGTGCATCGCATCCAATTGACTCAATTGATTGGAACTTTTCTCCTTACTAAGTGCCATAATCAACTGTCGCGCAGCTATAGGTTTAAAACCTTCATTTTTGTCATCTCTTAACTCTGTAGCAGCCACAGATTGCACAGCTTTTTCCGATTTCGGCTTTTTGGTATAACTCCAAGCATAGCCATCCACAACGCTAACTATAGAATCGCCCGATGCTGCTGTCGTCGCCACTCGCTGCATCGCCTCTTTAATATCAGTAGCAACCCCGCCACCGCTATCTTGAATCACCTTTAAGGTAGCGTCGTCATAACCCGGTGGCAAACCTCCCAAATGCACTGTCCACAGCGGTGAGGGCATGGAAATTGCGTTTTTGCGATCGTCTGATAATTCGTAACTATGGCGATCGCTCACCACGAATACACTATCATAAGTGCGATCGCCGCGCAACTGTGCAAACTGTTGCAGTATATCCTTCAATTGAAGTGTACCATAAAACGTTAACTTTCCCACATCAAAACTGCGTAAATCTTTCACCAACTTCGGCGGAATTCCCACAGCACTAGCCACATACAAATCCACAGTATTTGCTGCTAAAACATTATTTTTCAACCATTCAAAATTATCCTTCATCTCCTTAGTTTCCGTCGCCATACTGCGAGAAGTATCCAGCACAAATGCAAACTTTTTACCTTGAGGTGACAAGTAATTGGCATCAACCAACGGCTTAGCAGAAATGGTATTTCCTCCTGGCAAAATTGCTATGCGTGGTATTATTTGTGGCGGTGCAACTGCTGGTACAAATGCTGGAAGCCAAATTTCTTTAGCCTCTTTGCCACTGTATTTTACCTGTTTCCCTGCAATAGTGCGACGAGTATTTTTGTCCCAAAAAATGTTGCGTTTCTCAGCTAAATTCGGCATAGCCCAACCTTGTGCTTGTCGCATGACTTTGTAAGTTAGCCACAGGTGCATTTCTGTTGGCCCCTCAGTTTGTCTAAATTCTCGTTTAGCCGGAATTGGAAAAGCCCGCAAGCGATATTGTTTGGGGCCAATTTGTTCTAGCAAAGCCGGATCTACATTTTCTCTCACTTGCTGATTGTAGACTTGCTGTGCGGCACCTCTGGGCGATACCGTAAATGCAAAACGTTTTTTCAAATCCCCAGTATCTCCCAACCAAATTCCTGTCACTGCGGCACTTTCTGGCAAGGAGAAGTAGTAGAATACTTCTTGCAAGTTCGGTGTTTGATTTTTGTAAACTTCGTAGAGTTGAACATCAGCCCAATCGCCATTTTCTGTGACTGTCACTGCTTGCGATTCCAGCCATACTTTTTCCTGATTCACATTCAGCAAACCTGCTTTAGCTTCTTCCCGGTTTGAGGTTGACTGTACTGCATATTGTACTGCTTCTCGATCGCCTTTTTGCAGTTCGGTATCGAAGAATTCACCGTAGAGTTTTTCGGCTTTCTTGATATCAGCATCAGAACCTTGATACAAAAACGGAGACATTAAGAAATTATAGCTGTTCTGCACAGCCTTAGCCGCAGCTTCATTCAAATTCAAAGTATTTTTGTATATCTCAGAAATGTGGTTGTTTTCTTCCACAGTGCTGAGATAGCGGTAAGGATGCAAATAAGCGTTGACTAAGCCCGATCGCACTATATCAGATTTCGCTAACAAAGTTTGGCGACTGCTCTCATCTTTGGGCGGAGTCGCCAGCATTTTCAGTGCTTGAATTTGCGGCTGTTGCTGCAAAGTTGCAAAAATAGCTATCCAAGCTGCGATGACTCCTAAGCTTCCGATAATCGCCTGACTTTTTCCATACTGGGAAGCAAAACTGCGAAATATTTTGCGCCCAGATTGGATATAAAGAAAGCCGTAAAGTGAAGGCATTACCACGAATAAGCTGGAGGTAAAACCAAACATGATTAAGGATAATGGTAGCCACCAAATTATAGACAATGAACTGTATTTTAGAGACTCGACAAGTGGTTGTACCCAAGCAAAGCTAAAAAATCCAACGATAGTGACAATGGCGACAGGTAGAGCGTAAAACATGAGTAATGTTGCCGCCCAAGTACCAACCACCAGCATTAAACTATGAAATGCTAATTGAATAGATGCACTGTTTTTATGTCCAATTAAGCTAGTCAAGAAAAACTGCTTTTCATGGAATTTTTTCCAGACTAATTCAGACTCAGTATTTTCTGTTTTCCCCAGATATCCGTATAGGATTTCCACTAAAAATGCTCCTATACATAAGGCTATAGTAGCGATGATTTGAGAACTGGCTGGAGTAAGTTGCCGCAGCAGGAATAAGCGGATTAAGCAGAGCAAAAATAGCGGTGCTTCAACTCCGTAAAACAGGCGCATTAGCTGCAATGGTTGCTTCCTCAAATACCTGGCTCCGATTATGGTAGATACTGTAGGTACTGCGACCATTGCTGTTAGGGTTAAGGCAAATTCCAGGGGAATAGTTCCATCAATTGTGGCTTGAATTAACGGTATTCCCACATAGGGTAAAATCCCCAAATAAACAATTGATAAAAATGTCAGGTTCCACAGCCAGAATATTGACTGAAAGATTATATTAAGTGCCAGTTTGAATCTTTTCATTTTTTCATCCTTTTAAGCTAAGATTGACTGCATTATGGATAGAGGTAACGAAGTCTTGTATTTCAGAACTTTCGGGGTTCACAAGATTGTCAAAGAGAATTGAAACTAGGACCCAAGTTTGATTTTTATGACGAATATCGCTGCTGATACGTGACAAGAAGTTATCTGTTGTTCCTTGGGTGGATTGGAGCCAGTATGTAGCGGATAGTTGGTTGTTTTTGAGAGATAGCCAGCGGGCTAATATAGTAGATGTTAGCTGTTTTCTTTCGAGGCGATCGACTGGAATGCCACTCACGATAAAACATAACTCTGGTGCGTGATATGTCTGCCAAGATGTGCTAGCGACTGTGAGCATGGAACCGCGCAAATTGCCTGAGACAAATCTGATTTTTCCTGTCTTTGTTTCGGGGTAATTACCAAAGAATGTTTGTTCGCTGGGGTTGAGTGCGATCGACTCTGATACAATTTGTGGTGGGATGTTCAGCGGCGCGATCGCCACTTTTGCACTTTCTACATGATACAATTGAGCAATAATCGCCAAAACCCCGACTATTCCAATTACTCCGAGTTTAGCCAAAGGCTGATTGATGAATATTTCTGAGTTGTCTTTTGCGGCAAGATTACTTGGTTGTAATTCTGAAAATTTAGGGATTTTCTGCAACATCAACCAAGTGAAAAAACAAGCAGAAATTAATCCCACAATCCCCAAAGGTACGTGCAGAATTTCAGCATACATTTGCTGTTTGAAAACTTGGGCAACTAGCACTAGCACTGCAACTCGCGCCGCATTAGCAGAAACTAACATCAACAAGTTAGTAGCGCATAATGCCAGCCATTTTAAACCCAATTTGCGACTTTCGATCCAAGTCGCAGACAATAAAAAAAGTGTCCCAACAAATAAGGTTTTAATGCCGCTGCAAGGTACGTCAACGTGGGCGATGCCATTTTCTAAAACGATGATATCGTAGGAAGAAATAGCTCCGATTTGCAAAGCAGAAAGCAATTGTTCTACTACCTGAGCCGTGAGCACTCGCGCTGGTAAACCCAAACCGCTATTTAACTGAGTGTTGAATGGTAAAATACAAGCCAATAAGCCTGCAACTGGCAAGTTTTTTTGCCAAAAGTAGGGTTCACAGAACAAGCCGTACAATCCGTAGGTTCCTAGAATAAACAGCAGTACGGTGAGTTGTTTGATATCAATTATGCACTGAAGGGCGATCGAGCAAATACCCGCACTCAGCATCAGCAGCACCGGATAGCGCCTCACAATGAATTTTGGCATCGATCGGCGCGATCGCCCGGAACTCCCAATCGATCGCCCTACTAATGCTACAATCAGTAAACTAATTAGTATCTTGTAAAGAGTAGGTATCTCGACAAACGAGGATAACAGCCACTTAACTGCCTCCAGGTTAGCCAAAAACCAAGTGAGTGCGAGCACAGAAGGAGCTAGCAAAACCAAATTAACCGCAGGATGGGGACTGACAGAATCTGGGATACCAGAATCAGGAATATTGGTGCGCTGCATGATACCGCTTGACATTCACGTTGGTGACATCTTAGCTCAGCAAAATTGGTAATGCCTAGACCTGTAATTTAAGTTTTGTCAAGCTTCTGTCTTTTCTACAGTGAAGCTAGAGTTATAATAATTTTAAGGAAGATAAAGGGGAGATAAAAATGAGCGAAAAAAGCCCAGGATACAAAATTCTTAGTGACAACCGACAAGCGCGGCATCTCTATGAAATTATAGACACATATCAAGTGGGAGTCGAGCTGAAGGGAACTGAAGTTAAATCAATTCGGGAAGGAAAGGCTAATTTGCGGGACGGATACGCCTTAGTTCAGAGTGGTGAACTGTGGCTAATTAATGTTCATATTTCCCCTTGGAGAAGTGCTAGCAATTATTTTAATCACGAACCCCGTCGTACTCGTAAGTTGTTGATGCACAAGCAGGAAATTCGTAAATTAATCGGCAAAGTGGAAGAAAAAGGCTTGACTTTGGTGCCGCTCAAGATGTATTTGAAAGGCGGCTGGGTGAAACTGGATATCGGTTTAGGGAAAGGGAAGAAACTCTACGACAAGCGCGAAGACATGAAAAAACGGGATGATAACCGGGATATGCAACGGGCGATGAAGCAGTTTTAATAATCGAATCCTGGTCGCAATTGGCATAGTGTTTTTATGAACGGTCGAGAAGTAGCAACTACATTTGAAATTCCCGAAAAATTGCCATTTCTTCAGGCTATATGTTGGCAAGTTGCTAATGTGAAACATCTGAGTTTCAAGGAAATGCTATGTCGCTACGAATCAGGCTGGGATTACTGGGGAGTTTTGGGAAAGCCTAGCGCTGAGGAACTGGCTTTTATTCAACAAATCAGTCAACACTATCAATCTTGGCTGGTAGCGGAACTAGGAAGCATTTGCCAGCCTCAAAAAACAGAAAAATGGGTAAGTTTGCCAGGAATGTTTAAACGCGAAATTCATCAAAAGATACTAACTATACTCAGCCACTTGAATGTTGAGTTTTTAGAGGAATGTCACGCTTATTTTGGCGGCGGAACTTTGGTGAGTATGCAGCATGGAGAATATCGGTTGAGTCAGGATATTGACTTTATGTGTCCGATGGATGGTGGCTACAATCTCCTGCGCCGAAAAGTGGCAGAAGGAGGCTATGATGTGATTTTTGCTAGTCGTGATTCTCTACTGGATAGTTTCGGTTCACGCATCATTCTCCCCAACGATATTCAATCAAACCAATATGGGATCAGATTTCCCGTGATTGTTGGGGGAACTACGATTAAATTCGAGATGGTTTGTGAAGGGCGAATTCAGTTTGGCGAACCAAATTATCCAAATTGGTCGCCGGTTCCTTGCTTGAATCAGATTGATATTATAGCAGAAAAGTTGTTGGCAAATGCAGATCGATGGCCGAGCGATCGGGTGAATTCTAGAGATTTAATCGACTTGGCAATTCAAAGATTAGCAACTCCGATTCCTCAAAAGGCGATAGATAAAGCTGAAGCAGCTTATCAAGTTATGGAACCGCTGATGCGAGCAATTCAGTATTTTCAAGACCGTCCAGATTATCGGGAAAAATGCTATGATATTCTAAGTATCGCAGAGCCAAATCAAGTTATTAATGGTATCGATTTACTAGCTCAGGATTTAGGCAGGGAAATAACAGTCAGGACCTTTAGAGAGATTGTTTCCTTGTTCCCAAGCTCTTCCTGGTAAACACTAGACATCTCCCATAATTCTTGTGGAACAGGCATCCCTTCGACTTCGCTCAGGGCACCGCCTGCCTGTTCTTGACTGGCTTTTTAGGAGATGTCTACTCGTAACGCTTTCGAGGGCGGGCGGGACGCGCACCCCACAAGAAGAAAACTCATTGATCCGGATAGCTGGTGAGAGCCTATGAAGTATTGATTTATGGTCAAATACATATACGTGGTGCAAACATTACGGAATGTCATAAATTCAATTTTTCTCAACTCTGAAGCTAAACTATGCTAAACATGAAACCATTAGCTAATGCTCCTAATACTGGAAAACAGCCACCTAAAAAGCCTCATAACTCAAAATGGGCTGCATTGCTGCTGATGCTGGCGGTAGGGTTTGGTGGTTGGCAAATAGGGTTGCCGGAACTCGCAGCACTTTTTAATAATAGGGGCTTTGAAAACTACAAGGCGAATAAATTGGCTGAAACTCAAGAATCCTATCAGTTAGCCCTGTCTCTAGATTCCAAAAACAGAACTGCTCTTTATAATTTAGGATGGCTTTGCGAAGAGGTGCAGGATTTGGGATGCGCGCGAGGAAAATATCGGGAAGCTGCCAAACTTGGTCTGCCTGCTGCTTACAGCAACTTGGCACGGTTATATATTCTTCACGATAAAAACTATCCTGCTGCTGTTCATTTGCTGTTGCAAGGTTTAAAATTAGCTAAGGACGATCAAGTAAAGTATTCTTTGTTTAAAAATTTGGGTTGGGCTCGCCTGAAACAGGCTCGATATCCAGAAGCGCTGCAACATCTAAATGCAGCGATTAAGATAGATAGCGAAAGAGCTGCAACTAACTGTTTAAAAGCGCAAGTCTTAGAAGGGATGAAAAAAACTCAAGAAGCTCAACCATTATGGAAAATTTGTCTTAAGTATGCGGATTCTCAAGAATTGGACGAGGATATATGGATAGGAATGGCACGTCAAAGCTTAAAAGAGGAAAAAACAAAGAAATGAAACCTACTGTTTTGATTTCATCAACTATACTGGCAGCTATAACGGTACTGGGGTTAGGTAAAGCTTCTCAAGCGCTGTCAACTCCTGCGACTGTTAAATCAACAGTTAATAACGAAGTATCAATGCTGTTTCCCTCGAATCTTGTGGTGCGATGGTGTACGGATACCAATCGTGCACAATATCCGTGTCCTAGATTAGTAATGCCCCAGGATAGTGCAGAATAGAAGTTACTTTCAAGCAGTTTTTTAAGGTGTGAACTTTATCTTAACAGGTATGTAGTATGTAATCTGGGCTGTCGGTATCTTACTGAATAAGGAATGATATAGAGGACACGGCAGTCCCCATTGGTGTCAACTTAACGTCAAACCCCTTCAGAGACTACTGTTTGACTATTAAGGCCAGATCCCCCCTAACCCCCCTTAAGAAGGGGGGGACAGGAGTCTTCTCTTTCGTCCCCCTTCTTAAGGGGGATTTAGGGGGATCTAGACTCAGGTGAAAACCAGATTTCTCAGGGTTTGGCCTTAAGTTGACACCAATGGGCAGTCCCGTGTCCCTACCATGATTAATTTTAGAAATTAGGAGACGGCAGTGCCGTGTCCCTACCATGATTAATTGTAGGGAGACGGCATTGCCCATTAGTGTCAACTTAAGGCCAAACCCTGTCACAGACTACTGTTTGACGATTAAGGCCA
>NZ_NXIB02000122.1 GCF_002412335.2 Tychonema bourrellyi FEM_GT703 | reverse complement strand
CCTTATTAAGGGGGGCTGGGGGGGATCTCCGGGGGTGGAAACAGATGCTAAAGGACAGGAAGAGGGCGGGCACGGGGGCACCGCCCCTACGGTGGGAATCTTGTTTTATCGCGCTCATTATTTATCAGGAAACCTAGCACCAATTGATGCACTTTGTCAAGCTTTATCAGAGCGAAACTTAGTACCAGTTCCTGTGTTTGTATCTTCCTTACGGGAACCCGATTTGCAAGTGGAATTGCTAGAATATTTTCAACCAAAAAATTCAGAAAAAATTCAATTATTGCTTAACACTACAAGTTTTGCAATCTCTGGTTTTGACAGTCCAGAACCAGAACAAAATACTTTAAAATCCTTAGATGTTCCAGTATTGCAAGCAATATTCAGCGGCGGCGGTTTGGAACAGTGGGAAAGTGAATTGCAAGGACTTTCGCCGCGCGATGTGGCGATGAATGTAGCTTTGCCAGAAGTTGATGGCAAAATTATTACTAGGGCGGTTTCTTTTAAGGCTGTAAAAAGTTGGAATAGCGAATTAGAAACTGATGTTGTCGGTTATGTCGCTGCGGACGATCGCATTTCATTTGTAGCAGATTTAACTACAAATTGGGTAAACCTCAAACAAACTCCCGCCGCCAACAGACGCATCGCCATAATTCTCGCAAATTATCCCACCCGCAACGCACGATTGGCCAACGGTGTCGGCTTGGATACCCCCGCTAGCTGTGTGGAAATCCTGAAAGCTTTGCAGCAAGCTGGCTATCAAGTCGATAATATTCCCAGCAGCGGCAACGAGTTAATTGAAATGCTGATTTCTGGCGTGACAAATGACCCGGAAGGACGGGAATTACGGGCTGTAAATCAATATTTAGATTTGGCAGAATATCAAGAGTATTTCGCAACTTTGCCGCAGCAAGTCCAAGATGGAATTTGTAATAGATGGGGCTTAGCAACGGGAGAAAAAACTGAACTTTTGACTGCGAACTTGTTTCCGATTCCGGGGATTCAGTTTGGGAATGTGTTTGTGGGAATTCAACCATCACGGGGATACGAAATTGACCCTAGTTTGAACTATCACGCACCGGATTTAGAACCAACTCATAATTACCTCGCTTACTATTATTGGTTGCGCCAAAAATTTGGAAGTCAGGCAATCATTCATGCCGGAAAACATGGTAATTTAGAATGGCTTCCCGGTAAAAGTGTGGCTTTATCTAGCAATTGTTATCCCGAAGTTGCATTAGGCGCGATGCCGAATTTTTATCCCTTTATTGTCAATGATCCGGGGGAGGGTTCCCAGGCAAAAAGACGATCGCAAGCTGTGATAATCGACCACCTCACCCCGCCGATGACTCGCGCCGAACTTTACGGGCCTTTGCAACAGTTAGAGGCCTTAATCGACGAATATTGTGAGGCGCAAAGCTTAGATCCGTCTCGATTACCGATGATTCGCGATCGCATTGTCGCCCTCACCAACCAGGAAAACTTAGACAAAGACTTAGGAATCCAACTCAATAAATCGGAATTTACCGAATTCATCACTCGCACAGACGGCTATCTTTGTGAACTGAAAGAGTCTCAAATTCGCGACGGATTGCACATTTTTGGACAGTGCCCAGAAGGGCGACAGTTGAGAGATCTGATAATTGCGATCGCCCGCCATCCGACAAATGCGCGATCGGGCTTAACGCGCGCCCTAGCAGAAGACTCAGGCTACGACTTCGACCCCTTAACCTCCGACCCCACCTCGATAATTCAACACCGCACAGCAGGCGATTTAACCGCAGAACTAGAAGAAAAAGCCGCAGAATTAGTCGATAATTTAATTAGAAATATCCCAGTTAGTTCTGATTCATCTGCGGTTAAAAACATCCAAATAGGACAAGCAACCCAACCAGAAATAGACTGGATAACTAACTATCTTTTACCATCACTCCTCCAAACAAACCAAGAAATTACTAATTTGTTGCGCGGCTTAGATGGGCGACACATTCCCAGCGGCGCATCGGGGGCACCAACTCGCGGCAGACCCGATGTATTACCTACCGGACGCAATTTTTACTCAGTAGATATCCGCGCCATTCCCACAGAAACCGCCTGGAGAGTTGGGAGAGTTGCGGCCGAAACTTTAATCGAAAGATACACTCAAGAAAACGGCGAATATCCGAAAACTTTGGGCTTGTCAGTGTGGGGAACATCCACCATGCGAACGGGAGGAGACGATATTGCAGAAGCGCTAGCATTGATGGGAGTTCAACCAATTTGGGATGGGCCTTCGCGCCGGGTTGTAGATTTTGAAATCTTGCCAGTTGCTGTTTTGGGGCGGCCCAGAGTCGATGTTACTTTGCGAATTTCTGGCTTTTTTAGGGATGCTTTTTTTAATTTAATTGATTTGTTTGATTCTGCGGTTAAAGCTGTGGCTGATTTAGATGAACCTGCGGAAAGCAATCCTTTAGCAGCACAAGTTAAACAGGAAATTCAGGATTGGGAATTGAGTGGTTTGAGTCGGGAAGAGGCCGAATTGCGATCGCACTTTCGCGTCTTTGGTTCCAAACCTGGTGCTTACGGCGCGGGACTTCAAGGCATAATTGAAGCTCAAAACTGGACAGATGACGGAGATTTAGCCAAAGCTTACATTAATTGGAGCAGTTACGCCTATACTTCCTCTAGTTCCTCGAATTTGGCAGGAGATGTCGGAGAAGTTAAACAGAGTGAATGGGGATGTTCGGCACCCGAAGCATTTGAAAAACGCCTCACCCAAATGCAAATAGTTCTGCAAAACCAAGACAACCGCGAACATGACATTTTAGACTCCGACGATTATTATCAATTCCAAGGGGGAATGACTGCGGCAATTCGCAATTTGCAGGGCAAAAATCCTGAAACTTATTTTGGAGATAATTCAATTCCTGAGAATCCAAAAGTGCGACAATTGCGAGAAGAAATTGCGCGGGTTTATCGCAGCAGGGCTGTGAATCCTAAATGGATAGAAGGTGCCATGCGCCACGGTTATAAAGGTGCGTTTGAAATTGCCGCCACTGTTGATTTTTTGTTTGCTTACGATGCTACGGCTAATTGTGTAGAGGATTTTATGTATGAAGGAATCGCGGAGGCTTACATTTTTGATGAGAAAGTGCAGGGATTTATGCAATCAAATAATCCTTGGGCGCTGCGAGATATGGCGGAAAGATTGTTAGAAGCTCGTCAGCGGGGGTTGTGGCAGTCGGCGAGTCAGGATATACTGGATAAATTGCGATCGATCGCCCTGGAAGCCGAAGCAGTCATCGAGTCGAAGTAAACAGAATATCCAGAGCCCCGCAGCACTTTAAAAAGTCGGGGTTCTAATTAATTGAAGAACGAGGAAAGTATTTTTACTTAGCGCACTTCCTCGAAATCTTTAAATGGTATCAATGGTGTTGAAAAAACTCGCATCTAATTCAGTTGTACTTTTCCACAGGAAGACGATTCTCTTAATCCAGAGAAAGATGAAGAAATGTTTCGATCGAGTTGGATTTGGGGGTGTGAGTGCGATCGCGCCTGAGTTGGTGAAAAAGCGATCGCCTTCTGCCAAAATCAAAATTCAAGCCTCCAAAATCGATCGATGCAGCCATTTCAAAACTGCATCGATGAGATTCGGATGGTTAGGAGAAATGCGTTTTACATTGTCGCATGGTCGATCGGTGATGATTGCGATCGTGCCTCCAAAAGCACTCAGTGCAGTTAGAAAAGGTTCGCTGAATTCGCGATCGATTTTAGAGTTGTAGAACACCAACGCAACTCGTTTTTCTAGGTTTCTCAAATTCAGTCGCCAATAGGCTTTGAGCAGTGGCATAGTTGTGGGTGTTCCTTCTTGTCGTTCTGGACAACCTTGCTCTACCATTTGGATATAGATATCAGTGGCAGGATTATCTTGAGGGTTAAATTCGCTACCATTAATACGAATCAGTTGTACTGCTCGATCGAGTTCTTCATTATGGGAAACCGCAGACTGAATAACTGACAATTGCCCAACAAGCTTGAGGTGTTGAGCAGTAGAAGAGTTAGCAATAGAGATGTTTTCAAGTGCCTCTAAGTCAGTACAGGATGGTTGAAAACAACAAGCATCATAAAATTCCGTATAACTCAAGTTATTAGCACAATGCCACAGCACTGAATAAGCAATTATATGTAAATTATAGTCCGACTTAGCCACTGCATCTTCTACATAATCCTTTAAACCAAAAACTAGCCTTTGCAGTTGTGCTTTGTGAGTAATTTTTTTTAATACGGCGGCAACAAACCATTGAATTTGACTATCTTTTAAATTGACGATTAAGTTCACTAATTTATCAATAATCGATTGTTCTGATAATGTTTCAATTTTAATCAAGATTTCAATACAAATATGGCGTAATATATTATCTTTATTTGTTTGGATAATTTCAATTATTTTATCGATGACTTCAAAATTAGTTTGTTTAATTTTGGCGATCGCAATTTCATCGCCTATATATAATTTTCCAGTAAAATGATTTTGCATCAAATTTGTAAAGTTTAATTTTTCGGCATCGCTAATTAGTGAGACAAATTCAACATATTGTCTTTCAATTTGTCTTTCAATCAAAAAACATTCTATATTTTCTGTATCGTTACTTGTGGTTGAATTTAACTCTTCGGTTGTATTTTTATTCAGATATTTTTCTATCAATAAACTTATAAAATCAATGAATGTCTTATCTTTGCTAGTTTGGTAGCCTACTATTTTAAAACGCTCATACATTGTTGTAGTTTGAGAAAAAATTTGTACTAAAACATAGTCATAGTCAACTTTTACTTTTACCAAACAAATCAATTTTTTAATAATTGACGGGTTCTCGAAAAATTTTGGATAGCTCAAGCTTGCCATTACTAACATTTGAGCATAAGCTATAGATTCATATCTGTCTTCTTCATTTGCAATTAATTGGATTAATTTATTAATGATTTCTACAATAAAACCTTGTGTGTCCAAATAGTCAAATAAAGACATAATAAGCACTGGATATTGTGAGGTATATAACAAATCAATGATTGCTTTGTTGACTTTTGAAATATCAATATCAAGTCTCTTGACTATATCAATAGCAGGAATAATACTTATTGGATTGTCTCGATTTTGACTTATGAAATCAATCAAAGCATCCAATACTTCTCGATTGTTGACTAAAGCGTTATGATTTAGGCTTATTTTATCTAAATTTGAAATAGCTAGCGATTGAATCATAGAATCTTGACTATTTAAAAATGATGTTAACTTACCAATAACCACTTTGTCAAAAATCTTAGAATCCATTAAAATATTAACGATATCAAAACTTTGTCTTTCGTATTGCTCATCTTCGTTAAATAAAGCATTAAGTAAAAAATCAACGGCAATTTGCTTGAAATTATCATTTTTTAAAGCTATTTTTGCTACCTCTATGGCACGTCCCTCATTATCATCTTTTAATAATTTAGGGATTAATACTTTTAAGCATTCATGCTCCGGGTTGATTTTAAATAAAACTTCCAAAAGCCTAGATAGAGATAGTTCGTCTAGCTCTAAATCAGTATTATTTATGACGACTTCACTTATCATATCACAGACTTCTTTGGGAGCGTAATATTTTAACGATTCTATGATGAATTCCTCATAACCAGGAAACATTAATTTGTATATTATTTTTGTTGGTGTATTATTATCATCCAAGCAAACGCAATACACCGATTCAGCAATAAATTCTATTTGGCCAGATTGACACGAATAAACTATATTTAATGGTAGAAGCTTAAGCCGATACATATTTTTCCATTTATCTTCCTTAAGATTGGTTATTGTGTCGATCAATTCTTTCTTTAGCACTGCTAAAATCCGGGAGTTTTCTAACCATAATATAGCGGGTTCTAACCATTGATTTTCAAAAATTCGATAGCGCTCCATGAAAAATTGATAATTATCAATTACTAAAGATGCAAAATATTCCTGGAATGTGGGATGAAAGAAAGCGTAAACAGGTTCATGTTTTGTAGCTTCCCAATCTACCAAGTTCAGCCAACCGAGATCCAAGGCTAATTTGAAAAGTTTGTCGCCCATTTCTTGCTTAATTAAACTCAGCGGCAACCGAAATCGAGTATGGCTATCCAATCCTGCTATAGACAAACGACCGAGGGCTTGATGTAATTCTTCTTGCAAACCTGGTTGAGTCGCCCAATCAATAACCGATTGGGATGGTTTCCACTCATAGAAATAGCGGACAAAGTGTTGATATAGTTCGGCTTTGGTTTCTGGTAATTCGACTTGCTTATTTTGGCTGAATATTTGACACAGGAGAGATAAGCGAAGCGGATTTTTTACGAGTTGGCGGATGCGTTCTTTTTGCGGTTCTTGCAGCTTTTTCTGTAACTCCTGTCCCCGTTTAATATTTTTTGCTTCAGCAAACCACTGCTGAATAAAATCATCTACTTGCTCTGGTTTAAATTCTTGAGTTTTGTAAGTATCAAAACCTGTGAGGGGATTGTTGACACGGGCATCCCAAACATTGGTTCGACAGGTCAAAACAACCCGCACATTACCCAACCAATCAGTAAGCTGGTTTCGGATTTCTTCTAAGGACAAACAACTGTTCGCCCCTACAGCCATTTCATCAACACCATCGAGTAACAGCCACACTCCACCTTGACGCAACCGTTTTTGTAGAGATGTTTTGTGAGACTTCTCTACATCAATATCGGGATAAACCAGAGCCATAGCTTCCGGTAGCCATTCCTGAAGGATATAGTCTTTCAGTGTCTTTCCTTGCAAACTTGCCAGCGCAATGCAAATCGGCAAGTCTCGATCATTCTCCTGAATATGAGTGGCGATTTTATCTAACAGCGTTGTCTTTCCTGCTCCCGGTTCGCCGACAATAGCAATATGTTTATTTTTTCCAGTAGGGTTTTGTCCAATAACGTCAGTCATGAATTCATCATGCTCGTAAATTCGGGTAACTACTTCCGGTTCTAATTGATGCAACAGTTCCATAGGCACATTACCACTGCGACGCTGCTGCTGTTTCCGTTCGATTAATCCTAGTGGTACAAAAACATTAACTTCAAATCCCATTTCTGTCGCTCTCCGCCTAAAGCGTTGCTCCTCTTGCTGTTCCTTTAACATTGATTGGCAAACTCGCTGCCAATCAATAGCAATGTTTTGCTGTGGCTCTAGCTCGGAATTATGCAAGTTTGAGTCATGTTCGGCAATAAATTCTATGGGTTTAAATTCTAATGCTTTAAGAATTAAGATGACTTTACTGCGATCGCGTGGCGTACCTTCAAGAAAGCGTTTTATGGTACTGAGACTCACATGAGCTTGTTCTTCAAGATTTTCTTGAGACCAGCCCCGTTTGTCGGGATTTAGTGGCTTTTCCAATTCAGCCATCCGTTGACGAACTTTATCCAAACCTGCGCCATCAATCCGAACACTGCGAGATGCCATAGTTTGACTCATTCCTAACAACTAGAGTGGATGAAATTGAGAATTTTGCATCAGTTGCATAGCCCGCCAGGGGTTTAAACCCCTGGCTCATAGCGAAAGTCCTCTGAAAGAGGACTAAATGCTGAGCCTAAAAAGCGCTCTTCAGTCCACTTGAGTGGACTTTCGCTATGAGCCGTGGACTTGAGTCCACGGCGGGACAACAGCACAGGCGCAAAATCTCAATCAAAACTATTCCTAGCATAGTCAGCATCAAGTTTCTTGACCAGTTCAGATCAGTTCACTTTTTTCTGAACCGTTTTGCTCTGGAGAAATCCAGTTGACTCCAATAGGCTTGAATCATTAACACTCAAAGGTTCAGCTTATGACAGCCTTTCAACTCAGCCTTTTCCCAAACGAGCCACCTACTCCCCTCGACTCCCTTAACAAAAAGAGAAGGGTAAAACTCCAATCCCAACCAACTGTAATTGAGCAATCCTGCACAACCCATAGAGCCGCACAACTGCTGGAGGTATCCACCACAACTCTCTACCGCGCTCGGAAAGAAGGCAAACCTTACGAGAAGGGCGCTTGGACTGCCACCGCTATTGGTGCAAACGCTTGGACAGTCATCTACAACCCCCTTAATTCCCACTAACCCTAATCGGAGATAAAACTAATGCTATACGCCTTTGACTGTGACAATTCTTTGTCTTCATTTCCCCAATTCCAAAGCGGAGAAATCATCAACGAGTTAGAAACGATCGCTATCGATATTCTAGAGATGATTTTAGGCGATCGCTTCCGTTATTGTCCCCAAGTTCCCCTAGAAATCATCTGTTCCCGTCCAGAAACTTTCACCCGTCTTCCCATTGGACTTTGGAAATTTTGGGTGAGTTCCAGAGTCGATATCGCCTTGATGGAACGCGGCTGTGGTGTTAGTCGCAAAGCCAAACTGGTGATAGAATGTCAATCTCATTGGCACGATCGCCCAGAGGTGCAGGAGCGCGATCGCAAAAAAGCCCGACTCCTTGCATCTGTTGGCGTTCCCTTAGTATACCTGCGACAAATCGATCGCGATCGACGCTTCTATCGTTTCTACACTCCCAAGGGACAAAAAGAAGTCTGCTACAACTCAATTACCCAACAAGGACGGACTGAACTGGAAGCATTTTTGCAACGTTTATTATGACGAATAATTCCAGCCACTAGCGCCGCTTGTGGGTGGTAAAACCATTCAAAGTTTCCACCCATAAAAACTTTAATTACAGTAACTGTAGGGTGCGTCGCTACCCTTAAATCCTAAAAAAGAGCGACAGTCTCGTAGCGACGCATCGGTGCATAGAGTCTTTCAGGAAACAACCCTCCGTTGCAGTGCGCCAAAGTATCGAGGTGCGCTGATGCCAAAAGCACGAAAACCTCCTCAACCAAAACCTCAACAGTTATTGGTAGAAGGTAAGAATGACCGACACGTAATCTGGGCTTTGTGCCAGCAATATCAACTGCCAGAAACATTTTCCGTCGAAGTACCGCAAGAAGAAGGTACAGAAGGAGTTGAAGCGCTGCTAAATGGCTTGCCAGAAAGATTGAAAGCAGAGAATTTACGCACCTTGGGAATTGTGGTAGATGCCGATCGCAATTTAAGTGCGCGGTGGCAATCTGTTAAAGATAAACTGAGTTCGATCGGCTATCGAGACATCCCGCAATCTCCCCCTCCCGAAGGCTGGGTTTGCACACCCTCAGATCCATACTTGCCTCGCGTCGGAGTTTGGTTGATGCCAAACAATCAACTTCCTGGAATGTTAGAAGATTTTGTCGCCTATCTCATCCCCCCTGGCGACACCCTGCATCCGAAAGCCGAAGCAATTTTACAAGAGCTCGAACAAGCCGGACTTAACCGCTACAGTTTAATTCATCATCCCAAAGCGCTAATCCACACTTGGCTGGCATGGCAGAAAAACCCTGCAATGCCGATGGGACAAGCAATAACAGCGCAGGTGCTCAGCTACGATTCCCCGATCACCTTAATTTTTATTGAGTGGTTAAAACATCTGTTTGAGCTAATTGCTCCATCCGCCGGATAATTAGTAATATCTAGTAATGTTTCGCGATCGCTAAAAGCTCTATGATTCGCCGCTACATTCCTAGCATCAGCATTCACATTCTCAAACGTACTTGCGCCACAGCCGCTGTATTAGCCCTAACTCTGGGATGTTCATCAACTAAGCCACCCAACACTGTAACGAGTTCCGGGGCGATCGCCTCCGCAGCCCAAACACAGCCTCCTGAGTCTCTCCTGGCTCAAAACTCCAAAAACCCCAAACAATCTGTCAGCGCGTCCTCATGCACCCAAAACGATGGCTTCACGGAGGCAGTTAGCTTTGCTACCCAAGCCTCTAATTTAGCTCAATCAGCCAATTCAAAAGAAGAATGGGACGAAGTAGCAGCCCTGTGGGTGCAAGCCGTAGCTTGGATGCAAGCCGTTCCTCCCAGCAGTCCCAAACGGGCTTTTGCTGAGAAAAAAGTTGTGGAGTACATGAGAAACTTGACTTATTCTCAACAGCAAGCAGGCTCAAACCGTCAAACTTCCGTCAGTTTTAGCAGCGATTTGTTCAACCAACAGCTAGAACTTTACCTATCTTACGTGGCGACGATCGGTCCGCCAGATGTTTTGATTGTCGGTAGTTCTCGCGCATTGCAAGGTGTTGATCCCAAACAGCTAAAACAATCTTTGGCTGCTAACGGTCGATCGGGCTTAACCATATTTAATTTTGCAGTCAATGGCGCAACTGCCCAAGTAGTTGACTTTCAACTACGACGGCTGTTAAAACCCCAGCATTTGCCTCAAATGATCGTCTGGGCTGACGGGGTGCGGGCTTTCAATAGTGGTAGGGTCGATCGCACTTTCAACTCAATTATCGCTTCCGAAGGCAATCAACTTTTAGCAGCAGGTATTCGCCCCAAATTGCCGGAAGATGAACTCAATATTATTCCCCAGTGTTACAAATTCCCCCAGCCGTGTCGCGGCAGTTTCCAGAAAGCAAGCATCTTACCTGTTACAAACACTGCTGTGGGCGGGCAAGATGCCCACCCCACAAGCAAATTTAAATCTTGTGGAACAGGCATCTTGCCTGTTGCTAATATTAGAAATTGTGGAACAGGCATCTTGCCTGTTGCTAATATTGGTGTGGGCGGGCAAGATGCCCACCCCACAGGACAATTAAAATATTGTGGAACAGGCATCTTGCCTGTTGCTAATATTAGAAATTGTGGAACAGGCATCTTGCCTGTTGCTAATATTAATGTCATGGCAATCAGACCAGTCAGCGAATTGGCAGACGCGATCGACTCTAACGGATTTATGCCCCTATCAACGCGCTACAATCCCAACACCTACTATAACGATCGCCCTTACGTTTCTGGCACATACGATCGCGACTACGAAAACTTCAACCTCGGAGGAAAACAAGCCCAAGCCTTCAATTCAGTCATCGCCTTTGTCAAAAGTCGTAAAATTCCATTGGTTTTCATCAATTTGCCTCTCACCGACGACTATCTAGACGGCACTCGTCGCTATGCAGAACAGCAATTCCGGCAACAAATGCAGCAACTTTCGCGACAAAAAGGCTTCGCTTTCCGCGACTTGTCCCAGCGGTGGCAAAACCGCAATGAGTATTTTTTTGACCCCAGCCATCTTAATCAATTTGGGGCGATCGCGGTTTCTCGTCTAATCGCCGCCGACACCAGCATTACATGGCCCCGACCAAAATCCCGAACCATCGACGGGTGATACAATTTTCGATTTTCGATTTTCGATTAAATAATTGGGAATTCTCCAAAATAGTTTAAAATCTAACAGGATATCCAAAACCAATTTGTGCGATCGTATATTTCAAGATCTTTCACCCAGTCTAAAATCTAACAATCCCAAATCCCAAATCTAAAATCTAAAATAGATTAATTGTGCAGTTAAAACAAGTAATTATCGCCCACAAAGCCAGAGATCCCTTCAGCCAGCGATGGGCAGAACAATGTGCTCGACAATTAGAAAGTCGCGGGTGTCATGTTTTGATGGGGCCAAGCGGCCCAAAAGATAACCCCTATCCAGTGTTTTTAGCATCTAGTAGCAGCCCAATTGATTTAGCCGTGGTGCTTGGTGGCGACGGCACCGCCCTTGCTGCTGCGCGAAATTTAGCCGCTGACGGCATCCCAATTTTGGCAGCAAATATCGGTGGAAACCTCGGTTTTTTAACAGAATCTTTTGAGGATTTCAAAAATACTGAAGAGATTTGGGACAGACTGTCTGAAGACAGATATGCCGTACAGAAGCGGATGATGTTGCAGGCGGCGATTTTCCAGGGCAACAGAACTAATCTCGAACCAGAAAGCGATCGCTTTTTGGCCCTCAATGAAATGTGCATCAAACCCGCTTCAGCCGATCGAATGCCGAGTTGTATTCTCGAAATGGAAGTTGACGGCGAAGTAGTCGATCAATATCAGGGCGACGGCTTAATTGTCGCAACTCCCACCGGTTCGACTTGCTACACCGCATCTGCCAATGGGCCGATCGTACACCCCGGAATGGACGCGATCGTAGTTACTCCGATTTGTCCCTTAAGTTTATCCAGTCGCCCAGTCGTTTTACCACCCGGTTCAGTTGTCAGCATTTGGCCCCTAGCAGATTACGACCTCACCACCAAACTCTGGACAGATGGCATTTTAGGTACTGCCATTTGGCCCGGACAGCGCGTAGACGTGCGGATGGCAGACTGCGAAGCCAAATTCATCATTTTGCGAGAAAACTATTCCTATTACGGCACATTGAGAGAAAAACTTCAATGGGCCGGAGCCCGAATTCGGTATAACAACAACCACCGCAATTAAAAAAAAGGACACGGCAGTGCCCATTGGTGTCAACTTAAGGCTGAAATCCTTGAGAAATCTGGGTTTTATGCC
>NZ_NXIB02000121.1 GCF_002412335.2 Tychonema bourrellyi FEM_GT703 | reverse complement strand
GCCTACCCTCTTCGTCCACGATTTTGTATGTGTTTGGTGAGATTGGGGCGGGCACTCTTGGCACCGCCCCTACAAGAGAATGAAACCGCCCTACCTCTTCCCCTCTCTCCCTTTCCTTGCTATTCTCGATGAAGGAACAAATTGGATCGGCAGATTTTTGGGAGTAGCTTAGCGTGAACAACCAACTGGCAAAAATTATCGGGTTATTTTTCGCAGCAGCAATTACGTTTGGATTCATCGGTTACGCACTTCAAAATCCCAACTCTGTCAGCAACTCAGTTATGTCGATCGGCTTTTCCAATGCTACCATCGCGACCGCAAGTGCGATCGACAACAAACGCGACCAGATTTATCTCAACGGCACCTGGCAATTTGTCCCCGCCATCGGCAACCCCCAAAATCCACCCCCATCCCCAAGCTGGGGTTCCATCCAGGTACCCGGAGACTGGCAAAAAGAAAAAAGCGAATCCGTACCCGGAATCATCTCTCGTGGCACCGGTAAAGACTGGGAAAACTTCAACAGCAAACAACTATCAAAAGCCTGGTATCAGAGGAATATAGAAATTCCCAGTGACTGGACAAACCGCCGAATTTTCATCGATTTAGCCAGAGTCAGTACCGATGCAATCATCTTTGTTAACGACATTAACAGCGGTCAAATTGAATGGCCCTACGGCACAATTGAAATTACTAAATTAGCACAACCAGGTCAAAATACCATATCCATTTTAGTCGCGGCAGTCTCCGACGAACAAGACAAAACCGTGATTATGGGCCCCACAGAAATCTACACCACAAAATCCAATCTACAATCACGAGGAATCATCGGCGAAGTCCGAATTTTCAGCCTACCACCAGGCCCGCTAATTAGCGACGTATTCGTCCAAACTTCCACCAGAAACCAGCAAATTAAATTAGATGTAGAACTCAAAGACGTTAAACAAAACGGTCAAATTCAGCTTGTCGCTCAAATGCTCGACGAAAAGGGCAAAATCGAACAAAAATTTACAGGCACTGCCCAAGTTCAAGCCAAACCAATTCAAACCGTAAAAGTCCAGTGGGATTGGAAAAACCCCCGCATTTGGGATGCAGGCAAACCAAACCTTTACACCCTGAAATTAGAAGTAAAAGGAAGTGGCGTTAATACACATTATGACCAACCCTTCGGCTTCCGTGAATTTTGGATAGAAGGACGTAAATTTTTCTTAAATGGCACAGAATTTCGTCTGCGGCCAATCTTGCATCCCGATAGTTGGGAAAGCGGCACTGTCGAAGGTTCTGATAAATTAATTGAGGGCTACAATAAAGCTGGTTTCAATATAGTAGAAACCTGGCCTTGGAATCACGACGAACGAGGGAAGTGGCACTTCCGAGAACTGTTTTCCGAAAGAGCAGACCTCAAAGGCTTTCCAGTTATGGCTCCCGCTTTAGACATTAGTTTACTCGCTTCCAATGGCAAGTGGAATAATCGCCAAATAAGAGACCGCTGGAAATCACGAATGACGACAGAAATGCGCCGCTATCGCAATCATCCATCAATATTAATGTGGTCAACCAGTCCTAATTGTTTCGGTAATACCGATGACCAAAATCCCCGTCGCATTGGTAAAAAAGTAGTAGCAGGAACCCTTGATGCGAATCGTTTGCGGGACATTACAACCTTGGCAAATGAATCTTTTGCCAGTATGAAATCCGTCGATCCAACTAGACCTGTGATGGTACACCAAGGCGCGAACTTTGGGGATGTTTATGCGTTGAATTCTTACTTAAATGTAATTCCATTGCAAGAAAGAGAAGAATGGATTTCTGAGTGGAGTAAAACTGGAGAAATGCCATACATGGTAGTGGAATTTGGGACACCACTACACGCCACGATGATGCGAAATCGAGCGGGATTTGGTAATGTGATTGTCAGCGAACCTTTGATGACGGAATTTACGGCAATTTATTTGGGCAAACAAGCTTATGAGTTAGAAACTACGGCTTATAAAAATAAAATTCGTGAGCAATTTGTCAAAGGTCAAAAATATAAAAGTTGGCATCTGAATAAAGAGTTAGATTTTGCACCAGCTTTTCAAAAGTTGCAGCAGTTATTCAGTACGAATACTTGGCGGAGTTGGCGGACTTTTGGGATGTCTGGAGGGATGATTCCTTGGAATGAGGGGCATGGTTGGCAAGTTTCGGATGCTGGCAGAACTAAGGTAGATATTGGAGAATTTCAACCGGGAAGACGAGGAGTTTATTTGAAGCAAGTGTCGAAGAGTCTGCTGTATCATTTGCAGCCGGAAGCTTACACTATTCATCCTAGTGGCGAGGCGATTATGAAGAATAATAGCTCGACTTTGGCTTGGATTGCTGGTTCTAGTCCAGCTTTTACTGCCAAAGACCACACTTTTTGGGCGGGGGGAAAACTGGCGAAGCAAGTAGTCTTAATTAATGATACTAGGGCTAAACAAAACTTTGCTTTCACTTGGCGAGTTTTGCTGGGGGGACAAGAGGTTGGAAAGGGTAAAAAGCAGGGAACTATTGACACGGCAGGGACGCTGTTTTTCCCAATTGATGTGAAATTGCCAAATGATATTTTAGGCAAGACTGATGGCGAAATTAGTCTAACTGCAAAAGTGGGCGATCGCACTCATGCCGATATTTTCACCTTCCGGGCTTTTGCCACTCCCACCAAAATCAAGGATACGATCGCCATATTTGACCCAGTTGGTAAAACATCGGCGATGTTAAAACAGTTAGGTGACGAACTTGTACCGTGGAACGGTTCGCAAGTTTCATCATTATTAATTATCGGTCGGGAAGCATTTTCTAGCGGGCAAAATCTGCCGGGAAATTTAGAGACTTTTGTGCGGAATGGCGGCAAAGCAATTGTGTTTCCCCAGCGACGAGAATGGCTAACAAATAAAGGTTTGCGAGTTGCGGAACATATTAGTCGTCGCGTCTACCCAATTGATAGTAACCACCCGGTAGTTAGCGGCTTAGATGAAGTAGATTTGCGGGATTGGACTGGGGAAAGCACATTGCTTGAATCTTACCCAGATACAATTCAAAAACCGTCAAGATTGAGTCCGGCAAATACGCCTTGGTACGGCTGGCATTGGGGAAATCGTGGCGGTGTCAGCAGCGCTTCTATTGAGAAGCCACACCGCAGTTCTTGGCGACCAATTTTAGAATCTGAGTTTGATTTGGCTTATTCGCCGCTGATGGAATTGGATTACGGAAAAGGGCGGTTAATTTTAAATGAGTTGGATTTGGAAGACCATTTTGCTGCTGATCCTGGGGCGGCGCAATTAGCCCAAACACTTGTGAGTTATGGGATGGATTCTGTTGTTTCTGGGAAACAGGATCGGGTGGTTTTAATTGGGGGAGATGGAGATGCGAAGAAGTTGGATAGTTTGGGGGTAATTTATCAGCGGGCTAATGGGCTTTCTAAAGATGTTGGTTTGGCGATTGTGGGGGCCCAAGCGAATGTGAAAGATAGTGATTTACGCGCTTATTTGAATGGTGGTGGTAAGGCGTTTTTCTTGCCGCGACAAGTGCCTGTTGCGGGTTTGGGTGTGGATTTGCAGCCAGCTAAGGATTTCGGGGGTTCGCTGACGGTTCCGATTTGGGATGAGGTGAGGGGGGTTAGTGGTTCGGATTTGCGATCGCGCTCTTTTTATGATACTTGGTTGATTAAGTCTGGGGGAGAAATTGGGGCTGACGGTTTGTTAAGTCGGGTTGCTGTAGGTAAGGGTGTGGCGATTTTCTCTCAGCTTGACCCAGATAGTTTGAATGCTGATGCTAAGACTTATTTGCGTTTTACTCGCTGGCGGCAAACTCGCGCAAATGCTCAGATTTTAGCTAATTTGGGGGCTAGTTTTAAGGCGGATGGGGTTGTGTTTAATGGTTCGAGTCAGGAGTTTTATCACTCGGATTATAGGACTGATTTTGAGAATGGGGATGATCCTTATCGGTATTATAGATGGTAGGATTTACCACTCAAGTTTTACCGGATAGTTGGCTAGTGTTGAATCGCCACTCAACAGCACAGCATCTTCTACAATCGCTTGACAAATCAACAGGCGATCGAATGGATCTTTGTGATAGTTTGGCAGGGTATCCAATGTTAAAACGTGAGTTAAATTAATAGGTAACAATTCTATATTGTTAGTCTGTTGCTGATTTTCTATAAGTTCTGGTAAAGGCAGATTGAGACTCAGCTTCCCTAGTTGAAGCTTGATTTGGATTTCCCAAATGCTGGCCATACTTAAAAGCAAAGTATTTTCTGGGTTTTGGCAAAAAGCAAGAGCTTTCGAGGAGAGCTTTTGCGGGGAACTATCCCACCAAATGAAGGTATGAGTGTCCAGCAGTAATTTCATAGATTCCCTGTCCAAAATTCGTCTGGTAACGGTTCATCAAAATCGTCGCTTGTCCAGATTGCTCCTGCGTGCAATCCTGCTGTACGCTGTTTAGTTGGGGATGCGATCGGCGCTAAACGCACAAGGGGAATTCCACCTTCTGTGAGCACAACCTCTATACCTTTAAGTGCTAGAGATAGTAATTCTTTTAAATTTGTCTGTGCTTCTTGCACGTCAACTGTTTTTGTCAGCATTACGGTTATCCAAGTTAGGGGTTAAAAGTGCGATCGCACGCGATTTATCGGCCGGGGCGGGTTTTTGAGATTGTTAATTATTGGCTGATATTGTTGGTGAACCCGCCCCTACATTACAGGTCAAAGTGTCGCCTGAAGCGCGGGTCTAGTTTGTCGGTTTTCTGTTGGTTGCAGGTGCGGCAGAGGGTTTGTAGGTTGCTGATGTCGTTGCTGCCGCCACGGGCTAGGGGGATGATATGATCGATCGACAGTTGGGTTTCTTGTTTGGTTTGGCCGCAACTTTGGCATTGGTATTTGTTGCGGGTGAATACATATTTTCTGACTTCTGGGGGAATGGGAATTCTGGGGGTTTTAGTCATCTTGTTTTGCTAACTCTCTTTAGGCATTTTTTGACGTAAATCATCGAGGGGAGAAACGACTTTAGTATCTGCTGATTTTCCACTTTCGGTAATTTCTGCAACTTCCAGTTGTTCCGGCTCAAACTCTAAAGTAATTCTCACTTTTCCTCTTTGCCAACTCTTGGCACCAGGCTTAAGTATTTTACAATCTATTCCTTCTCTAAACCACATTTCTTTTAATTCTGTCCATCCAGCTTGAGCTTTCATTAGAGTCATCATCGCTGCAAGAAACTCACTGATTGTAAAGGTGCGGTTGGTGACTAAAATTTCAGCCGAGTAGAGAGACACAACATCGTCACGTTTCAGTGAATCAAAATTCTCACTCATTTTATTTTCCGGTTCGGGTTATTGTGATTATAATTGTTTTTGGCGAGAGTTGTACAAGCAAAGAAACCGGGCGATTTCCAATCGCCCGGTATTTCCATCATTCACCATCCACCACAACACCATCATTTTGTCCGATCGCAGGCAACAAACTCTCGTGCAACTTCATCGCCTGCAAACAGCTATTAATCCCAGAAACCGCCCGATCGTACTTTTCGATCTTTTCATCATTCTCAGCTTGCAGCCGCTGGTTACGCGCAATTTTCTCCTCCGCCTCCTGCGCCAGAGTTTGCTCCACATAATCGCGGGCTTGACTGTATTTCTGCAAAATATCATCGGCTTGCTTTTGGGCCATCGGCAACAAATGATCTTTGAGCGTTTTATTAACAGTTTGGCGGAAGGTTTTGCGAATAGTTTGCGATACTTTTGGCTCGAAATCTAAGCGCAATAATTGCCGAATTGCTGGCTGGGCATCAACCATGTTTTCGCAGTCGTAACCTTGGGATGTTTGCTGCAATGTTTGCCGGAATTGATAAATCGAAAATGTGTCTTCATCGTAAAAACGGGGACTTTCTCGCACATAGCGATCGCACTCAACACCCGCCGCATTCACCAAAGCATCAGAAACCCGCTTTGACAACTCATCTAACTGCTGTTCAATTCCCCCGTCATTCCCCAACAACCGATAAAGTAATCGATAGTATTCAGACTTGCGAACGCTATCTTTCAAATACTGGAAGAAATTAGCAACCAATGAAGCCGTAGCCTCTACTAAAATATCTTCTAACTGATTTGCCAAAAAGTAAAGCGCCTCAACTAAAACTGCAATTAAAGGCGCTGTAGCATTGCGGGGATGAGTCAGCACAGTGCGTCCATAAGCTGCCTCAACCGAAAAGCTATCTAGCAATTCATCCAAGCGTCGAATCATTCGAGATTGCAGTTGCCGAAAATCGTTATCAAAAATATCGCATTTGTTCATAATCATTTCATTGATTTCTGTGGCGATATGTTCCCGAAAATCCTGTCCAACTTGCTGCAATTCTTGATTTAACCGCAAAAGTTCCTGTGCTTTCATCGCCTCAATTTCGCGGGGCTGGCTGTCCAAATTCCGCTGAATTGTTTGGTAGTGTTTCCGCAGTTGAATGCACAAGTCTTCTAAATCGTCGGCGAGATTTTTGAACAGTTGCGGGCGTTTTTCTTCGGTGAGGTAGCGGGTGATGGCTGTGCGAAAATCTTCGATGCCGCTATCTTGAATTAATTGCTCGATTAGCGGTTTTCCTTGTTCGGCAAGAATCCGCACGTAGTTTTCATTTGGTGTTTCGTAGCTATTAACTGAAATCCGAAATTTGCTGGGAGGTAGTTTGCCCGAATTGGCACAGTAGCGGTTGAATTCGTTGACAAATTGCGGAGTTTCTTCGCTATTACCGAGAAATTCAGAATCTAACTTAGCATCTACAGAAGCCCGATCGCGACTTGTGACAAATATTGTATCTAAACCAAAGCGATCGCGCGTTGTGGTATTTTTAATCAAACTACCGTAAAATCCCAACAATCCGCTAGTTTTGTAAACTCTCGCAGTATCGCGAAAGTCGGAATTAATCAGATTTTCTAAGCGCTGTCGCAGTTGAGTGTTGTACCAAGTTTCATCGATGCGGTTGAAAATGTAAAAAAGCCGATCGCGAATTCCCGGATTTCCCCGCGTCTTTTCCATCAACTGAGTTTCTTCCGTCGTCATTTCCCCAGACGAAGCTGCTTTCAAAACGCAGACAACCGCCGAAGTATCGGGGCTTTCAATCTTATCATAAGTCAATTCCGCATCTCGTTGTACAGGCGCATCAATTCCCGGCGTATCGATAATAATATTGCCATCTTGTAGCAAGGGATGATAACAATAATATTCGACTCGCTTCAGCACCGCACTGTTGCTACCGCGACGGGCGTAACTAGCAGCTTCCTTGAGATTAGAAAAATTAAACTGTTCCATCGAGTAGGTGGCGTTTGCGAGGCTGTGGATGCGATCGCGATTTGTCTCAAAACCTTCTAACAGCAGCATCAAAGCCTTAGCTTGTTTGGCTAATTCTGATTTATTTTCGCCGCCTTCCTTTTCAATAATTATGTTACACCCCTTAGACAAAAGCGGCACTACATCTGTTTGATTAATATTAAGTTCAGTAGTTAAACCTAACTTTTCGCAAAGAGTATATGCTTGCTCTCGAATTTCAAATTCACTCAAAAAAGTGAGAACTACTCGCTCTTTGTCAGGCTCAGCAAAGGCGATATAACATTCAGTACCAGTCGCGTGTCCTTCCGCACTGTAGAGCAATTCCCGCTCTAACAAAGCATTAATCAACATCGATTTGCCCGCACTGAAAGCACCCGCGAACACAATCTCAAATTCAGGAGAAATTGCTTTTTTCAAAGAAGCTTGCACCGCTGTAATATCTTGTTGCCGCAAAGATGATTCTTGACGCAGCAGTTGCAGTAAAGAGTCTACTTGTTCTTGCAGATTTTGGCATTGAGGTGGCATTTGAGTCATTGTGGCAGAATGCTCCCGATTGTAAAAAAATTACCTTGTTGTAATTATTCGCTATTTTAGGAATAATTACAACAGTAATTTTACTTAAATACTTGAGGATAAATCATTTGTTTGCAGCCAAGCTGTTAAATCGGATATGTCATTAAAATTTAACAGCTCATCTGCTAGATTTTCCAAAAGTGCGATCGGCAATTGTTGAATTTGACTTTCAACTTCGGAATCTACAGCACCTACACGACGTTCCAATAAACGAATAATTAGTGCTAATTGTCCAGCCTTTACTCCTTCTTGTCTGCCTTCTTCTCTTCCTTGTTTGACTGCTTTAGATATTGCCCCACGCCGATCTTGAATATAAATTTCCTCGTTTTCCAAGTCTGTTAACTCCTCGCGAGTTAGGGCACATCGATTGGCTATTGTAAATGCTTTCTGAATTTCCGGCACGCTTTGCATTGTTTCAGGGACTACTGATAAATCCTTAGCAGTTTTGAGAAAATAAATCCACTTATCGGTCAATGTTTCTAACTCATTTAGCGTTTTTTTGAATTTGGGTAGCTCAACAAACACTAATTCAATATCGTAAACCGGATAATCAATCAAAAAGTCTTTTTCCTTAAGGACAAACCGCGAAGTTACTTTGGTAAAATCCTCAAACATCTCAAAATCAGTGATAGTCAAGGCAATTACTGGATTCAGTAGCGCATATTTGTCTGCTGTTTCTAATTGGGTGGAATAAGCTTTAGCTGCATTGTACAAAATCCGCTTTTCAAATGCCTCTACGTTCAGAACTTGCATCTCAATAATTACTGTTGTGTCGTCATCTAACTCAGCTTTGATATCTAAATAAGTCTCCTTAAGACCTCGAATTCGCGGTGCTGAGTAAGGAGGGTAGATTCTTAAGCTTTGGATGGTGGGCTGACCATCGTATAGCAAGGCATTTAAAAAACTAATTAGAATGTCTTTGCTATTTTCTGAACCGAAGATTTTTTTGAAGGCAAAATCAGTCTTAGGATTGATGAATGTCATCATAATGGGTAATGGGTAATGGATAATGGGTAATTAACTCTATTATACAGACAAATCCTGGCGTGGTTTAAGTGACTCAATCTGGCGCAGTTTCTCGTACAATTCTCTTTCTTCGTCGCTAATTTCCTTGGGAATTACCACCACAATTTCTACTAGCTGATCGCCCCGATCGCCATTTCCCGTCGGATAACCCTTGTTAGCCAGCCGCAACCGCTTACCAGACGGAACTCCTGGTGGTAATTTCATTTTCACCCTACCATCCAATGTCGGCACTTCCACATCTCCACCCAACACCGCTTCGCTGGGAGTTAGTTGCAATTCGCAGCAAATATCCGACATTTCTAAGCGAAAAAATGGATGGGAAGAAACCGTGATTTTCAAGTACAAATCCCCGCCAGCAATACCTTGATTTCGCAACCGAATCCGCTGGCCTGATACCATCGCAGGAGGCAGATTCACCTCGATCGATCGCCCATCTTCCAACCGAATTCGCTCGGTTCCCCCCGAATAGGCTTTTTCCAGGCGCAAAGTCAGCCTAGCCTCAATATCTCTTCTGATTTCGCGATCGTCCATTTCTCTTCTATCTTCTCGTCGAATTTCGCGATCGGGTATTTCTCTATCTTCCCGTCGAATTTCGCGATCGTCCATTTCTCTTCTATCTTCCCTAGAATTAGCCACATAACTCGTTTTCTTTGAAGCCGTACTCCACGGTTCCGGCGAACTAACTCGCGCTGCTGCATCATTCGCCGTCGCCATCCTCACTTCCCGGCGTCTTCCGAGCACTTGGTCTAGAAATTTATTAAAATCAGAATAATCGCTAAAATCGACATTTTCAGCAGTTCTTTTTCTGCTACTTTTACCATTTCCCCAAGTTGCAAAATTTGGAATTCGCACCCCGGAGTTGCCTTGAAATCCCTTTTGTTTCCAGAATTTACTAAACTGATCGTATTGAGCACGCTTGTCGAGATCGGAAAGAATATCGTAAGCTTCATTAATATCCTTAAACCGATCTTCAGCAGATTTGTCTCCCGGATTTACGTCAGGGTGCAACTGTCTCGCCAGCCGTCGATAGGCTTTCTTGATTTCATCAGCGGAGGCATCTTTGGGTACTCCCAAAATTTGATAGTAATTACGAAAATTCTGCATTTTTAGTCATTAGTTATTAGTTATTAGTCATTAGTTATTAATTATTAGTCATTAGCCATCAGTCATACTGCTTCCCTGTTTCAAACTAGGGACTAATGACTAGGGACTAATGACTAACTACTAATTACAGCCAATCGTCGTCATCATCCCAGTCGTCGCTTTGATTTTGATAGGGGCGACTTGGGCGATTAGCGCTGCTTCTGCGATCGGGAGTGCGATCGCGATCGTAAGATCGATCGTAGGATCGATCGCGATCTTGATCGTAGGGGCGATCGGGAATTGGATCGACAGTCGATCGGCGATAAGGCTTAGCATTGCTAAAATCATCCGTGCGTCGCTTGCTACCATCGCCAGCAAAAGTGCGCTTCACAGACTCAAAGAAATCATCATCGTCATCATCCATCGCAAAGGCTGAAACTTCCCGACTCAAATCATAAAGAGCATCCTGCAAATCCGAACCAACTTGGTCAACTCCCCGCTCATCATTGCGTTCCAAACTGTCACGCAATTCCCGAATTAAAGTTTCAATTCGCTGGCGGCTTCTTTGAGCAAACTGCATTCCGCGATCGAGTGCAACTTCCCGCAACTGCCGCTCAGCCTGATAAGCTAAAGCCTCAGCACGATTGCGTTTTTCCACCCTTTCCCGCTGCAACTTATCAGCTTGAGCAAACTGTTCAGCATCCCGAATCATTTCATTCACTTCCTGCTGAGAAAGCGTCGAAGCACCTTGGACAGTAATACTTTGTTCCCGGCCAGTAGTTTTGTCCAAAGCTGTCACCAACAGCATCCCGTTAGCATCAATATCAAAAGCTACTTGTATCTGCGGAATCCCTCGTGGTGCCGGCGGAACTCCCGTCAGTTTAAACCGCCCCAAAGACTTATTATCCCGGCCTAATTCCCGTTCACCTTGAATGATGTGAACTTCTACCACAGTTTGGTTGTTTTCCGCAGTCGAAAAAATGTCCGATCGCCTCACTGGAATAGTAGTATTCCGAGGAATCAATTTTTTCATCACACCGCCGATGGTTTCCAAGCCCAGGGACAGCGGCGTTACGTCCAACAGCAGCACATCCCGCACATCCCCCGCCAAAATCCCCGCCTGAATTGCCGCACCCACCGCTACAACTTCATCGGGATTCACATTTTGATTCGGCTCTTTATCAATCAAACTGCGAACAATTTGCTGCACCAAAGGAATGCGAGTCGAGCCGCCGACTAACACAACTTCATCAATCCGAGAAGGACTCAAATTGGCATCAGCCAAAGCTTGTTTGACCGGGCGACGCAGCCGCTGCACCAAATCGGTACACAGACCTTCAAACTGACCGCGAGTTAGCCGCGTTTCCAAATGCAAAGGCCCATCTTCATTGGCATCAATAAACGGCAAATTAATCTCCGTTACACCAACTCCCGACAGCTCAATTTTGGCTTTTTCTGATGCTTCGATCAAGCGCTGCAAAGCTTGGCGATTTCGCCGCAAATCAATTCCTTCTTTTTCTAAGAATTGTTCCGCCAACCAATCAACAATTTTGGAGTCAAAATCATTGCCGCCTAATTGAGTATCGCCGCTAGTTGCTTTGACTTCAAATACTCCATCTCCCACGTCTAAAATTGAGACATCAAAAGTACCGCCGCCCAAATCAAACACTAAAATAGTTTGACTATCTCGCCTGTCCAAACCGTAAGCCAAAGAAGCTGCTGTCGGTTCATTTAAAATCCGTTTAACATCAAGTCCGGCAATTCGTCCCGCATCCCGCGTCGCCTGTCGCTGGGAGTCATTGAAATAGGCGGGAACCGTAATCACAGCCCCCGTCACTTCTTGTCCGAGATAGCGGCTGGCTTCATCGGCCAACTTCCGTAACACCATCGCCGAAATTTCCTCTGGGGCAAAATCTTTTTTGAGGCGGGGACACTTGACTTTGATGTTGCCATTTTCTTCGCGCTTAGTTGTGTAAGGGACGCGCTTGGCTTCTGGAGTCAGTTCGGTATATTTGCGCCCGATGTACCGCTTGACGGCGTAAAACGTGTTTTGCGGGTTGAGAACTGTTTGCCGTCTAGCCATCTGTCCCACAAGGCGTTCTCCTTCCTTGGTGAAAGCAACTACCGAGGGAGTTGTCCGCATCCCTTCTGCATTGGCAATCACAACCGGTTTGCCGCCTTCCATGACGGCTACTACTGAGTTTGTTGTTCCGAGGTCAATGCCAACTACTTTACCCATGCGTCTGTTGTCTCCTGTGGCGTGGTGTCTAGCCTTTTCAATATAAGCGTAAGTATGATTGCATTAATTGTACCGCGTGGAGAAGCGGGGGCTGCGGGGGATTCCCTCACTTGGGGCTCTGGCTGGCGTTGGAGCCCACATTCCGCACCCCCAACTGGCACATACACGGAGTGAGGGGGCAAAAGTGAA
>NZ_NXIB02000120.1 GCF_002412335.2 Tychonema bourrellyi FEM_GT703 | reverse complement strand
GGGGGGTTGGGGGGGGTGAGTTGGGAATTATTAGACAATAGACGATATTCAGAAGTTGCGGGATTTTGATTATTATTATCTGCCAATTCTCGATGGAAATGGGACCAATTGTCAGCAATTGCCTCTGGATGTCCTGTGATCAGCAGGGGTGAATAATATTCCCTTTTTTCCTCTTCCCTCTTTTTACGCTGAGCGAAGTCGTTGGGCCCTCTTCCTTCTTCCTTCTTCTCACTGGTTGGATCTTTAATTTCGATCGGTTCGTTGAGAATATCGCTAATGCGTTCAACGGCAGTAAATCCTGCTTGAATAGCGGTAAATTTCTCAGCAAATTGCCGTAGCGGATCGAAGAGACGCTGAGCAAACAAAATGAATGCAGAGAGAGTACCAAAGTTAATTGTACCTGCCAGAAGGCTTTGACCGCCCATCCACAAAACTGCTGCGATCGCAACTAAGGCAATCCATTCTAATGTAGCAGATACGGCTGAGTCGTAAAAGATAGTTTCATCAATTTCTTTAATGTAGCGCTGATTGGTGACGCGAAACAATTCAGAGTTAAATCTTTCGCGGCGGAATAGCTGCACTACAGCAATACCAGTCAGGTTTTCTTGCAGTTGTGCGTTGAGATCGGAAAGTTCTTCTCTAGTCTTGTAATTTGCTACCCGATATTTGTACTGAAAATAAACTATGAGTGCGGTAATTGGTATCATCATTAACACCAACATTAAAGCTAATTGCCACTGCATGGTAAACATGAAGATGGCAATTACTAATATTGAAAATAAATCGCTGAGAATGCCGATCGCCCCAGAAGAGAAAACTTCACCCAAAGCCTCTACATCGCTGGTGAGGCGAGTCATCAGTTTGCCTACAGGAGTGCGATCAAAAAATCTGACCGCGAGGGAAGTGACGTGGGCGAACAAATCATTTCTAATATCAGTAGTAATTATCTGCCCTACTTTCGTGACTAAATAGCCTTGAACTGATTGCAACCCTAACCGAAATGTGATAGTTAGCATCAGCATAACTGCCAGCATATTTAATCCAGCAGACAAAGGTATTCCCCGCAGGAATTCGTAGGTAGGTTCAGAGCGAATTAGGGAAATTGCCTGTCCGATCAAGATGGGTTGAACTGCTCCTGATATGGCTAGTGGTACTAATAGGACGAGGGAAATAATCAGCAAACGTTTGCTGCGGGTTGCATAGGATGCCAACCTCATGAATAACCGCCAGTCTGTTTCGCGGCGGGGTTGCTTTTTGGTATCTGCTACTGGTGAGGAAACGGTCATTCGATTTTAGATTTTAGATTTTAGATTTTAGATTGCAGAAGTAATTCTGTGACTCAATGTAATGATTGTAGCAAATATAGTCAATGCCTCGCGGCGGATAATGGAAAAAGTGGGGATGAAATACCAGTATAATTTTGACTATCCTGGTCGCGATCGAGTGTATTATTCTGTATTGCGATCGACCAATCAAAATTAAGCCGATCGCCTTTACACCCGCTTGTCAGATCCTCGATCGAGCGATCGGACTTTTTTCCTTCTTTTTATTCCTCCCGCAATTTTTGGATATCTTCAACGCTCAAACCAGTTGTTTGACTGATTGTTCGATCGTCAAGTACATTCAGAAGTTGTCTCGCAATTTCCAGAGCTTTTTCTCTCATTCCCTCTTCTCTGCCCTCTTCTCTGCCCTCTTCTCTGCCCTCTTCTCTGCCCTCTTCTCTACCCTTTCGCAAGATTCCCTGCTGATCCAGAATATACCTTTCGCGTGCTTCTAAATCCGCTAACTCTTCTGGATTCAAGTTAGTTTCATTAGCAATAGCAAAGGCTTGCTGTATTTCGGAGACTGTTTCCATTGTTTCCGGTACTACTTCCAAACAGGGAGCATTTTTCATAAAATAAACCCACTTGTCAGTCAAGGTTTCTAACTGATCCAATTGTTTGTTGAATTTTGGCAATTCGATAAAAATCATTTCTATCTCTGGATCGATATAATCAAACAAACGCTTTTTCTCCTTGAACACAAAATGAGAAATTACTTCTCGGTCATTGTCAAACATTTCAAAATCAGTAATTGTCAAAGCAATTACAGGTTTTAACTTAAAGTAACCTTCACCACGAATCAGTTGAGTTGAGTAAGTTTTCGCAGTATTGTAAACCACCCGTTTCGCAAAAGATTCTACATTTAAAACTTGCATCTCGATAATTACAGTTGCGCCTCCTGTAAGTCTGGCTTTGACATCCAGGTAAGAATCTTTGAGATACTGTACTCTTGATGCCAAATACGGGTCGATAATTTCTAGGTCGGCGATGGTGGGGTTGCCATCATAAATCATGGCATTGAGAAAGCTGATTAAGATTGGTTTGCTTTCATTTGAGCTGAAGATTTTTTTGAAGGCAAAATCGGTTTTGGGGTTAATGAATCTCATGGTTGATCTATATTAAAGTGATTTACCTATTATTTTAAACCAGTTAGCGCTTGCTATATCTTCTTTTTGGTACTACTTTGGGCGATCGACCTTTAAAGTGCTCTGACTTTGCAGTAAATTTAAATAGTTGTTTGGAGAAAATTAATTAGGCGATCGCAGCAGGTACGCCACTGGTTCCCATGATCGAAGAAAAGCGATAACAAGGAGTTTTTCTCAGTGTCTTAGGCTTTGGGACTGGTAATTTGCAAAATCAAGATTTTAACGACGACAAATATGCTATCTTTTTTATCGGCTGACAATTACGAATTCTTCTCCAATTGCTTGTTAACCTTGAGAATCTTTTTAGCAAAATACTCTTGTCTGTGTCCCAATCTTTTAGCGACTTCCAACCCTTTTTGATAAGCTTCCAAAGCTTTTTTATACGTTTTCATTTCCTGATAAACTTGACCGAGATTATCGTAAGCATTCATCAATCCATAAAAGTTGTAAGCACGTTCTTCTAACAGCAACTGCATTTGATAAATCCGCACAGTTGGCTCAAACTGTTTTTGCGATCGATAAAGTAATGCTAATTTATCCAAAGCTTCGCTAGCGTGGGCATACTGTTGAATGGGGACGGCTAAATTGTATGCTTCCTGATAGTATTGAGCTGCTAAATTGATTTGACCTAGTGTTTCGTAATCGCTAGCGATCGCAATTTTGAGCGGTGGTATCGCACCGGGGTTTTGTAGGTTAAGATATACTGATGCCAACTTCTCCCTAGCTGCGATCGCCTTTAGAGGCTGTTTCGACTGCTGATAAACATGAGCTAACTGTCTCAGAGAATCCACCTCAGTAGGAGGAGTTACAGGCTGGGGAGGTGCACCATTTCCCACCGTTACAGTAGGATTTGGAACAGCAGAATTGGCAGCAAATAAAGCGCGGTTTTCCTGAATTAAAGTTGCCAATTCCTCATAGACAGCAGCAGCTTTTTCATAACTCAACCAATTAATGTGAATTAGCCCGATCGCCTTTAAAGTCTGACCCTCACCCAAAATATCCTGTTTCTGGCGTGCATTGTCGAGAATTTCTTGATAAACTTCTATCGTCGGGCCTTTAGCGCGCACTTGCTGAAAAGCAGCAGCCAAAGCTGGAAGCAACTCAGTATTAACTGGTAGCTCAGATTTGACTTCTTTTTGAATTAATTGTAATCGTTGAGTAATCAACTTTAACTCGATGTTTTTACTGCTACTCCAAGCAACACTTCCCACCCGACTCAAAGCAGCAATTTCCACCTGCGGGCCAAGATAGCGTCGCAGCCGCAATTCTCGGAACCAAAGTTCAAACGCACCAATCCCATCTCCAGCTTGCAATTTAGCCAATGCTTCCAAATTCAACCCATCCAAAGCCGCACTCAATTCATCCCGCTGAGTGCTACTCAAAGATTCATTGTTGGGAGTTAGGGGATCTGGTGTGGTAATCTCTAACGGATTAGGCGAAAATTGATCCAAACCCGGTGGATTAGTTTGGGCGCTAGCAATAGAACCAGCACACAGCCACAAAAACAGCAAACACCCGATGGGGACAGAACTTCTCATCATCAAAATTTGGTTGTAACGACCCAGCATTGATTCCCTAAACATTAAGTTTTGCATATCATACAAAACGGTATATATCATGTCACAAATATGGCACAAAAGCCAACAATTAAACAAGGCCGGTAAAATACAATTTACCGCACTGAGCAATTATTTTGATTTCAAGACCGTGGGCGATCCTCTTCGTTGGCGTAGCCCCCGTAGGGGCGGGCTTCGCCAACGCATTTTGCGCTTATTCAGTTTAACCCTAATTTTGTTAATTATGTGCACAGCTTGTGCGCCACCTCCCGCAGCCGCCAAAGACCGTTCTTTCCCGGAAATGTCCCTAGAATTTTTGGGTGAGTACCAATTGCCAAAAATGAGTTTTGAAGGAACACCAGTCGGAGGCTTATCAGGAATCACCTACGACTCCAAAGGTATGAATGAAGCCACTTCCCAAGCCTATCGCTTTTATGCTCTTTCGGATGACCCCAGCGAAAACGGAGAAGCGAGATTTTACAGTCTTCGACTAGACCTAAAATCAGGAGATACAGCAAATATTGGGCTAAAAAAAGTTACTGTCGAAGGTGTGACTTCCCTCAAAAAAGCAGATGGCGAAACCTTCCCTTGGGGCTCGATAAATCCTGAAGGAATCGCCCTTTCTCCCCGCAATTCCGTCTTTGTCGCCAGCGAAGGCGTGACTCATGTTGGCATTCCTCCTTTTGTCGGAGAATTTGACTTAAAAACTGGCAATCAGCGGGGAAACTTACCAATACCAAAGCGTTATATTCCTGATAGTAGCGATGATAAACAGCAGCAAGGAGTGCTGGACAATCTAGGTTTTGAATCTTTAACAATCGATCCAGAAACTTTTAGTCCGGGCGGTATCGATCCGTTTCGTTTGTTTGTGGGTACAGAAGCGCCTTTAATGCAAGACGTAGACCCAGAAAATGGCACTAAACTTCGTATACTCCATTATATCATCGTTGATAAAACACCACAATTAGTCTCGGAAAATCTTTACGGGCTAGATTCAGTTCCCATGAGTATCTTGAATGGCTTAACAGAATTAGTGGCAATTGGTGGCGGTCAATTTTTGAGTTTAGAGCGTTCTTTTGGAATTTCAGGATACGGTGGACGGATTTATCAAGTTGCAGTTGGGGCGGCTACAGATACTTCGAGAATCAATAGTTTTAAAGGGCAAACAACAATGCTTGAACCTGTGAGGAAAAAATTGCTATTAGACTTGAGCGAATTGGGAATTCCGTTGTATAATTTAGAGGGAATGACTTTGGGGCCACGCTTGCCGGATGGTAGTCAGAGTTTGGTTTTGGTTAGTGATGACAGTTTTGATGAAGCGCAACAAACTCAGTTTATTTTGTTGAGTTTGAAGGGCAAAGGTTAGGTTGTATGGGCGGGCTAGGAGCAACGCCCCACAAAAAGATTCATTCTTTGTGGAACAGGCATCTTGCCTGTTCATCAAATATAGCCTTTCTCAGTTAGGTGAGGTACAGGGTAATGGGGCATCGGGCATCGGGCATCGGGCATCGGGCATCGGGCATCGGGCATTACCAATTACTAATTACCTATTACCAATTCTTGATCGTACCTCATCTTTCTGAGAAAGGCTATAGTACAAAATGCCACAAGGTAAAATCACTTATATCTAAGTAAAAGATATCGTCAATCATGCTAATTCGTAACACATTGAAATTGCCAGAAATCGAACTTTCTTACCTAGAATGGAAGCCAGAAAGTGAAAACCAAAAAGTTCCGCGTTTGTTGCTATTACATGGTTTAGCAGATAGTGCTGTTGTCTGGACAAGCTTGGGCAATTACTTGTCTAACCGCTATCATATTGTAGCGCCAGATATGCGCGGACACGGAGAGAGCAGCAAACCGGATATCGGCTATACTTTTGAAAGTGCGATCGCAGATTTAGAAGCTTTGATGGTACATCTCAACTGGCATGATGCTCATATTCTAGGACATTCTTGGACGGGAAAATTAGCGCCAATTTGGGCAAGGCAAAATCCCGATCGCTTTTGCAGTATGATTTTAGTAGACCCCATCTTCATCACCAAACTCCCCGCTGTGTTGAAACTCACCCTACCCATTGTTTACCGCAAATTAGATTGTCTCAAGTGTATGGGCCCATTTGCGACTTTATCGGAAGCAGAAACAGCAGCTAAACTCTCTGGAGAATACGCAGGCTGGAGTGACGTGCAACAAATGGTATTCCAAAACCAAATCGAGCAAAAATTAGATGGAACTTGGGGTAGCAAATTTGTGATTGCGGCTAGAAATCAGATATTTACGGAAGTGATGAAAGTTGCGGGTTTAACTGAAGATATTAATCTTCCTACTTTGTTTATTCAGCCGGAAAAAGGTGTGAATCGGATGGCTTGGCAAATGCAGCCTTATCAGACATACTTGAAAAATCTGGTAATTGCCAAAGTACCGGGTAATCATTGGTCATTTCTGACTGAACCGGAAACTTTTAATCAGACTGTGGCAGAATTTTTAGAGACAAGAAAACCATGAGTTTAGAAATTATTGCACATCGAGGATTTTCGTCGATCGCACCTGAGAACACTTTAGCAGCTTTTGAAGTTGCGATCGCACGAGGAGCTAGTTCGATCGAATTTGACATCCAGCTATCTGCTGACAGCGTACCCGTGATTTTCCACGACGCAACACTGGATAGGATTACGGGCGTTTCCGGTAAAGTCAGGGACAAAAACTTGTCCCAATTGCAGACACTGGATGCAGGTAAATGGTTTAGTGATGAATTTTCAGGAGAAAAAATCCCCACCTTAAAGGAAGCGCTGAATATCCTCAAAAAAGTTGACAAATTTCTCTACTTTGATGTCAAACCTCACTGCGAATGGTCTGATTCAGAAGTTGCGGATTTTGTCAAGACTTTGCAGGATGCAGGAATTCCAGAAAAATGCGTGATGACCTCGTTTAATGATGGATTTCTCGAACAAGTGCGCCAAATATCTGATGATTTGCCGATCGGACACATCGTTGCTAATCTGGAAGCGTACAAGTCTCAATTAGCTCAAGCTGTAGTTAAGGGCGATCGGCTCCTTAGCACTTTGTATCATGTTTTGCTGGAAAATCCTGCACTGATTGCAGAAAGCCGCCGTCAAGGAGTTGACATTGTTGCTTGGACAGTGGACGATCGAGAAGATCTGCGAAAGTTACTTGATTTGGGGATAACCCGAATTGTCACTAATTGTTTGATATAATACTTTATGACCGCAAATAACTAACTCCTAAAAAGCAGGTTTTGAACAGGCAGGATGCCTGTTCCACAAGAATTATGGGAGATGTCTAATTAATGCAAATGAACGCAGATTATAATAGATGAATTACTTTCGCAAAAGCATCCACGAAATGTCTGGCTACATACCAGGAGAACAGCCACCGCTAGGCAGTAAAATCATTAAACTCAATTCTAATGAAAATGCCTATCTCCCTTCTCAAAAAGCGCTAAAAGTGCTTCGGGAAATAGACGGAGAAATGCTACGGCGCTATCCCGATCCCACTGCAAAACAATTTCGTCTTGTCGCTGGTCAAGTGCTGGGAGTTCCTGATGATTGGATTGTGGTAGGTAACGGCAGCGATGATTTGTTGAATTTGATAGTTCGCGCGGTTGGGGAAACCGGAAAACAGGTTGTTTGTCCTTCGCCTACCTATGTATTGTATCGAACTTTGGCAGAAATTCAGGATGCAGAATTTCTCGAAGTTCCCTATCCAGATGACTACCAGTTACCTGTTGATTTACTAATTGCCGCCCAAGGTGCTGTGACTTTTGTGGCTTCACCAAATAGTCCATCGGGAACAGCGATATCTGTGGCAGATTTGGATAAACTGGCTAAGGGGTTATCTGGGATTTTGGTGATTGATGAAGCTTATGTTGATTTCGCTGAAAACAATGCTTTGGAGTTGACAAAAAAGTATAATAATGTTATAGTTTTGAGGACGCTTTCTAAAGGGTATTCCCTGGCAGGATTGAGGCTGGGTTTTGGCATCGCAAATCCTGCTCTGATAGCTGAGCTAAATAAAATCAAAGATAGTTATAATGTGGATGCTTTAGCTTATCTGGTTGGTGCGGCTGCGATCGCAGATCAGAACTACAAGACAGCCAATGCTGAAAAGATTAAAGCTTCACGATCGAAATTAGCGCTTAGCCTCAAAGAGTTAGGCTTTGATATTTGGCCCTCGCAAACCAACTTTTTGTTAGTCAGGCCGCCAAACGGTGATTCAGAAAGGATTTATCAAAGACTGAAGGTAGAGGGAATCTTGATTCGATACTTCAATCAGCCCCGATTAGCAGATAAGTTGCGAATTACTGTAGGTACGGAGGAACAGAATCAAATATTAATTCAAACTTTGAAAGGAATTTTATAGGACACAGCATTGCCGTTTCCCTAGTGCAAACATTAATTTATGTAAAAAAAATTGACTTATATACACGAAAATGTTATGCACAGCCTGATTTTGGAATATAAAAACACAAATCAACTTTTTTGCTATATTAGCCTGCAATTAGGATAATGATTGTGGTGAAAAGAGGAGTTGAACATAATGAAAAATTTGAATTGTTGGAACCATCCTGCTGTATTGCTGAGTGCGATCGCGATCGTAGTCGGGAGTTTGTCGGCAAATACCATCGCTGCTGTGGCTCAATCAACATCCAATCTCAGTCAGGATACTGAAAATGTTTCATTGAAAAATAGCCCCACCTTTAAAATCGCCCAAGCTGGGAGTCTTTGCCGTAAAGTCACTCCCAAAGAGGGTTTGACCATTCGACAGGGCCCAGAGACCAAATCCGCTAGAGTTGGCGGTGTCGCCATGAACACTCAAGTAACCCTGGCTGCTGGTGCTACTGCCATTAAAGGCTCCGACGGCCGTCTATGGATGGAAATTACCGCTCCAGTAAAAGGTTATGTGGCGATTGGATACCCCAATAACGATCGTAACTTAGTTTCGTGTACCACAGGAAGCGCAGTTACTCCAAGTCCTTCCCCAGCACCAGCCCCAGCCCCAGCGCCAAAACCAGCACCAGCACCCACACCAGCACCTGCACCCGCACCTGCACCCACACCCGCACCTGCACCTGCACCAATGCCCGCACCTGCACCTGCACCCGCACCAATGCCATCACCCGCGCCAGCACCGGTACCAGCGCCCTCACCAGCACCTACACCCGCACCCGCACCCGCACCTGGCCCTGTAAGTCTGTGCCGCCAAGTCGAACCTCGTGTAGCACCGAATGGTTTAGTCATCCGTGCTGATGCTTCCAAGACTGCTGCGATCAAAGGTAGTGTAGCGGCTAATGGCAAAGTAACGCTTGTGCCAAATTTCAAATCTGTGAAAGATAAGAAGGAAGAAAATCGCAATTGGGTGGAAGTTTCGAGCCCTGTTGCTGGGTTTGTGTCGGCTGGAAATTTGATTATGTGCAAGTAATATCAATTCTGCTTGCACCGGGATGATGTTGACGGTTAACAGTTAACTGTTAACCGTTAATAATCACCTGACAGTGCAACCGGAATTGATATGATTTGTTCATAAGACTTCAGATTGTGCAACAAAGTTTTGCCTCCTCGATGCGAAAGCCACCAAGTCCGCCGGGGTGAATTGGGTTTGCTGGAATGAGGCGAAAAAAGCGCGATCGTCCAACAAACCTTCAAAGAATGTCAACACAGTCTCGACTCAAGATAGTCAAGAATTGCCAGAGATTCGACAATGGTGAAGTCACCAGATTAAAAAATCAAGAAAAATCTGATTGCCAAATATGAACTGCCCGCCGTGCTAAATTCCTCTGACGGGCTGCGATCGCATCTGGCGTCCAATCTTCTGCCAAGATGTTCTTTGTCAAAGCATAAACACTCTGCTGATATTTTTCTCGTTTTATATGATAATTTTTTTGTCCAATATCGCGATTAAAAGAAGGTTCTAAAAGACTTAAATTACCAAGACGGTAAACCATTTCCTCTATCTGGACATCAGTGAAATTTTGTCGCCACTCATCTGTTGGTACTTCCGGCAAAATGTGTTCTATAGAAAAACTATCTTCATTAACCTCAATGCCAGATTCATCTGCCTCTAGGTTGCAAAAAATGTAACGAACTAACTTACGCTTTTGACCTTTTGTAGACAGAGAAAGCAAAGAAAAGTCCTGCTGAAATTTTTCATCCTTAACATACCCCGGACGCAGTGCATCAAAAACCTGCCGCGTACCTGTTATTTTTCCGCTGGTAATGTCGAGGGCAGCGTTATTGTAAAGCAATTCTAATTCATTGGGATTCAAGCTGCTAACGATACTGTAGCGGAAGGAAATAGCAACTACAAGCTTTAGCAAGCGAGTAAAATCTTCAGCCGAGAACTTCTGATAAGCAGCAAATAGGGTTGGATATACCTGCTTAACCCGAAACAAGTTTAACGCGCGAATATATGGTTGATTCTGCGGAGTATCGCGCCAAAATTCATCATTCGGACTACCAAGAGCTACAAATAAGCTGCTGAAATTCTCCAGTTTGTCAAGCAAGTCAAAAGCTTGTTGAGCATTTTTGACAGATTCTCGAACTAACTTAAATAAGCGCTCGCGCCGCACTCTGGAATAATTTAGACTGAGATAGTAGCGCAAAAATGCGGGAAACTCCTCCATCTGAACCATATTGATAATGCGCTTCCACTGTCGCTGAGCTGCTTTTAAATCGTCGGGGCCTTGAAACAGTGAAAAAAGGTAATTTTTCAACAAATCAGTGGAAGTTAGTTCTAATCCCCTAGCATTTAGTGTCTCGAAAATAGTGTAAGCATTCAGTTCATCTTCGACGCTAATTTGGATAAAAAGTAGTCGTTGGGCAACAGTATCTCCAAGAAAAGCAGTTAGCTTTTCTCCATCCTGAAATATGTCAGGCATTTTTTCTAGTTCTTGGGAAAAGTAATCAAAAGCTTGCCATAGTAGTTGATTGGATTTCGAGAGCGATCGGATATTTAACGGCTTTCTGAGATTGACCAAATTGCTTTGATAAAAATCATCATTGTTTTCATTTAAAAATAGTTTGCTAGAGTAACGGAGAGAACGCGGATCTCGATCGCCCAGATAGGTACGCTTGAGAATTTCTTGCCGTTCTCGGTTGGCTTCAGGCTGAACATTTTGCTCTACCAGCAGTCGGATTTTTTCAATCACAGCAACGGCAATAATGCTGAGAGTGGCTAATCGCTGTTGACCATCGATGACTGTAAATTCTTTGTCAGCAGTAGCCGAGCTTTGTAGCACAATTGCTCCCATGTAATGGCTAACACTGAGGTTGTTGTGCAGCATCAAAATATCTTGCCAGAGGTCTTCCCAGTTCTCTTCCGTCCAAGAATAATCCCGTTGGAAGGGCGGTACTCGATAGATTTTGCCATTGCCGATTAAGTCCCCGAAGCTAGTAGTCCGGGTCTCTAAGAGATTAGTACGAGCCATAAGACTGAATAATACAAGTTAGTTTAGTTGTCATTTGATTTATTTTATTCAAGTTTATCCTCGACCGTTTCACCGTCTCCACTATCGGCTAAATTGTTACTTTCATCGGAAACTTCATAATTATCCATAAATTTTACTAATCCTGCCTGATTTTTACGATAGCGATCGCGGATTAGTTTTTGCTGGGTTCTCTCAAAGTTCTTCGAGAGCTTGATTTGAAATTGCTCTGATCCGTTCACAGGCCTCCTCTGCTGTCATCGCTTCGATAGTTTCCCACTCTGCAAAAGTCTCTTCCAGGGCTTCAGATAGTGCTTGTTCATAAGCGATATCTTCCCGTTCAGTAGTATTCTGCTCTAAAGTTGTCGTCATGTCTGCGTGGAGAAGCTCTAAAAATTTAATATCATTCCCTAGATCTGCTGCCTCATCCTCATCTACATCTTCAATTACTTGCAAACGTTCTTGATAGGCATTGATTTGGTGTTCAATCGCTTCTATAATAAACCTTAAATCTTTAAATGATAGATTCATGTTAGCTTACTATCCTATAAATCACCTCTACAGGTAGTATGAGGGATCGATTTCAGAGTCATCGTCAGAGGTACGTTCGGCACGAATCTCGTCCATAATTTCCTGAAAATCTGGATCGTCTTTAAACACACCCGCAAATTGCATCCAGGTGGGTTCTGAAGCCTGAATCGGTACTTCCCAGGAAATAGCTTCAATATGCTTAAGTCTTTCTAACAATGTGGTTTGAAGTTGGGTAATGGCTTCTTCCCGAGTTGCTGCTTCAACTCGACAGTGCGGAAACTCGAAAACAGAAGCAGAAACCTGTCCTGATGAGAGAGTTTCTAACAGGAGTGTCACTTTCCATTGGCTAGATGGTTGGGATTGCAATACATTTAAGCTTGTTACCATGTTTAAATCACGCTTTTTAAGTGCTGTCTTGATTGTATCGCAGAAAAAAAATCCCTCACCATTTCAGGCAAGGGGCGATCGCTATGAACCCAAAGTCACACTAAATCCCGATGGATGAATCTTGGGTTTTATCCCCCAACGCACCATACGGAAAAGCAGCAATGCCTTCGGCGGGGTTCCCCAACGCACTACAGCGTCCAATCTTCGATCGAGAGTCCGGGAACTTGACAAAAGTCTCGTTGGTTGCGAGTGATCACCGTAGCACCGACGGATAAGGCAATGGCTGCAATCCGCATATCTTTTTGCAGGCGATTTTTCCGCAGGGGCGGGTGATCTTTTAACAGTTTCTTGAGACAAGTATCAGCTTCCGCTGTAAAGTCCAGTACCTCAATAGTTTTGAGATATTGTACAGTTGTCGAAAGTTTAGAATAGAGTCCAGGTAAATTATGCACCAGGGACGGATCGTTAATCCTGCCAACCCAGCCATTGAAAAGTTCTTGAACCGTGACAATAGTGACGGAAATCTCATGTTTTGCTGCGTTGGCGATAACTTGAGGACTCTTCTGGAGAATGAGTGAAACGTGATCCGTATCCAGAATACATTTTTTAGAGAGGGAAACGGTTTTTGGGGGCATTTTCAATTCTGTGAATTTAACTAACGCAGGGTTAGGTTTTTGGGTATATAACCTCATTCGCGTCTGAGTACAATGGCACGGGGGCCTTATAGATAGAGCGTTTAGTTAATTTCGCTTCAGAGTTGAAGTTATGCCTATGCTAAAAACCGTTACCAAAATAACAGGGCAGGCCCAAAAGCCCGCCCCATCAAACTATCGATTAATAATCGAAGTCGCCGCCGCCCATGCCGCCGCCAGCACCAGCAGGAGCGCCATCCTTGGACTCAGGCTTGTCAACGACGATACACTCGGTTGTCAGCACCATACCAGCAATAGATGCGGCATTTTGCAGAGCAGAACGAGTCACCTTCGCAGGGTCAACGATACCAGCTTCAAACATATCGACAAACTCATTTGTCGCTGCGTTGAAACCAACATTAAACGGCTTTTCTTTGACGCGCTCAGCGATGACAGCGCCATTCAAACCAGCATTTTCAGCAATCCGCTTCAGAGGAGCAGCTAGAGCACGGGCAACAATCAATGCACCGGTCAATTCTTCGCCAGTCAGAGTGCTGTTAGCCCACTCTTCCAATTGAGGAGTTAGGTGAGCCAAAGTTGTACCGCCACCAGGAACGATGCCTTCTTCGACAGCAGCTTTGGTTGCGTTGATCGCATCTTCCAAACGCAGTTTGCGATCCTTCATTTCAGTTTCAGTCGCAGCGCCGACTTTGATGACTGCAACGCCACCAGCCAATTTGGCCAAGCGTTCTTGCAGTTTTTCTTTGTCGTAGGAAGATTCGGTTTCGTCCATTTGACGACGAATTTGTTCGCAGCGAGATTTGACTGCGACTTCGTTACCTTCGGCAACAATTGTGGTGCTGTCTTTGGTGATTGTGATGCGGCGAGCTTTGCCGATCATGTCCAGTTTGGTGTTTTCCAGTTTCAAACCGGCGTCTTCGGTGATTAGTTGACCGCCGGTCAATACGGCGATATCTTCTAACATGGCTTTGCGTCGATCGCCAAAACCAGGTGCTTTGACAGCAGTGACATTCAGCACACCGCGCAGTTTGTTGACAACGAGGGTAGCTAGAGCTTCCTTCTCAATGTCTTCTGCAATGATCAGCAGCGGGCTTCCAGAACGTGCTACTTGTTCGAGGACTGGTACTAAATCTTGTACCATGCCGATTTTTTTGTCAGTCAGCAAGATGAAAGGATTGTCAAGCACTGCTTCCATCCGTTCGGTGTCGGTGACGAAGTAGGGGGAAATGTAGCCTTTGTCGAAACGCATCCCTTCGGTGATTTCGAGTTCGGTGGTCATGGATTTGCCTTCTTCAAGGGAAATCACGCCTTCTTTACCTACTTTGTCCATAGCGTTGGCAATCATTTGGCCAACTTCGTCGTCGTTCCCGGCGGAGATGGAGCCTACTTGAGCGATTGACTTAGAATCTTCTACTTGTTTGGCGTGTTCAGCAATCTTTCCTACCAAAAAGGTGGTTGCTTTGTCTACACCGCGTTTGAGGGCGATCGCATTTGCACCAGCAGCTACGTTCCGCAGGCCTTCTTTGACCATTGCGTGGGCGAGAACGGTAGCAGTTGTGGTGCCGTCGCCTGCTGCGTCGTTGGTTTTGGAGGCGGCTTGACGAATTAGAGCAACGCCTGTATTTTCTACATGGTCTTCTAGTTCGATTTCTTTGGCGATAGTCACGCCGTCATTGACGATTTGAGGAGCTCCGAATTTCTTTTCGAGAACCACGTTACGGCCTTTGGGGCCGAGGGTGACTGCTACTGCTTCGGCGAGAATGTCCATACCGCGTTCGAGGGCGCGACGTGCATTTTCGTTGTAGATTATACGCTTAGCCATAGTTTTTTGGGGGTTTTGGGTTTAAGATTTGGGATTTTTGGATGGCGGTCATTTGTCGTTTGTCATTAGTTTGTTGGCGTTGTTCGCGATCGAACTAATGACTAATAGACATCTCCAACAATTCTTGTGGAACAGGCATCTTGCCTGTTCAAAACAGGCAATTCTTGCGATGACTAATGACTAATGATTAATTAGTTAACGATCGCCAGAATGTCTTTTTCGGCCAACAAGACGTATTCATCGGTGCCGAGTTTGATGTCGGTGCCGGCATACTTCGAGTAGAGAACTTTGTCGCCGACTTTGACTTCCATTTCAACACGCTGACCGTCGTCATTGCGCTTGCCGGGGCCCACAGCCGCGACTTCGCCTACTTGGGGCTTTTCTTTGGCTGTGTCGGGCAGAAGGATGCCGCCGGCGGTCTTTTCTTCGCTAGCGCTGACTTTGACGAACACGCGCTCGCCTAGTGGTTTAACGGTAGAAACACTCAGTGATACTGCTGCCATAAATAAATCTCCTGATTACAGATTGTCGTCATTCAGTGGTCAGAGGTCGCTATGAAAGCAACGACTGAATACTTACACTGACATATTAGCACTCTCGACTCCTGAGTGCTAATTTAGCTTTAGTCAGGGGCGATCGCAACTTGCGTGTCTGTACGGGTTCCCGAACCCAGAAGGAGTGGGAGAGTCGGAAAGTGGCGGAGAGTGGGAGAGTCCCAGAGGGGGAGAGTGGGGGAGTGAGGTAAAATTTAAAATCTATTTACCAAGGAATTCAGATGTCAGAAAATCAGGATGAATCTTGCTCTCAAGGCTTGAGGGTGTGTGTGGAAAGCCTGGGACTGGCTCACATAGAGCGACATATTTTTATCTGTGCTGACCAAACCGTGCCCAAGTGCTGCGATCGCGCCGCCAGTCTCGAAGCATGGAACTACCTAAAAAAACGCTTGCAAGAATTGGGGTTGGATCGGCCCAGTGTCTCACCGCCTACCTGCGTCTTTCGCACCAAAGCCAATTGCCTGCGAGTTTGTACTCAAGGGCCAATCATGGTAGTCTATCCAGACGGAGTTTGGTATCGCGACGTTACGCCTCCGGTCATTGAGAGAATTATTCAGGAACATCTCCTAAACTCAAAGGTGGTTCAAGAATACGCTTTCTTGACTCATCCTTTGCCAGTAACAACTCTGACGGAACCCAATTTTTCGGTATAACGCTGTTAAAAGTACAGGGTTATATGTAAAGTGTTAAATTTAAGGATGAGAATCTGAAACCTTTGAGTATCAGCTCGATCGCACCTGTGACAGTTGAAAAAAGCGTGGCATTTGCCTAAAAAGTTTCTCAGTGGCAGACAGTAGGTGGTTTGCTAAACTACACTAGAAAAAGTTAAACACGTAAGTATGGAGTCTGCTTAAATCTCTCTATATCATCAGAAGTATCATTTAAAACCGGGGTATCATAAAACATTAACCTGCAATTAAACCGATCGAGATTAAATAAAACTAAGGCTATCCCAGAAAGTCTTCAATCAATTAAGGTCGATCGTTACAGGATCGTCCATCACAGGTTTTGGCTCCGTTCCTGGTCGCAAGACATTCATAAACGGGCATAGATCACAGGTTCGGAAGCGGTAATACCCGCCCCGCTTTCCCCTCACCGCAATGCCTTCACCCAATAATCACCGTGCTCCACCGCCAGCGCGGGTAACGGGGGACAGCCCGACCAAACCGGAGTGAAAAGAAGAAAGCAAGCGGAATACTTTAGCGGGAATTAACATGACAAAGGACAATAATTCAGGAGATCAAAAACGGCTGATGCTGGTTGACGACGACCCCAACTTGATCTTGCTAGTCAAGGACTACTTAGAGTTTCGGGGTTACAACGTCATTACAGCAGAAAACGGCAGACACGCTCTGGAAAAACTAGAAGAAGAAGTTCCCAACTTGATCATCTGCGATGTGATGATGCCGGAAATGGATGGCTACACTTTAGTCAAGCACATCAGAGAAGACCCTCGCACTAGCTGGATTCCGGTTCTGTTCTTGTCTGCTAAAGGTCAAAGCTCAGACCGAGTAAAAGGCTTGAGCACGGGGGCTGATGTTTATATAGTTAAACCTTTTGAACCCGAAGAACTGGTAGCTCAAGTTGAATCTTCTCTGAAAGCGGCATCCCGTTTGATTCGCCACCGAAATGAAAGTCTTGATGGTAGCCTCAAAGCTAAGGCGCGACGCAATGTCGAATTGACTCCCACTGAGTTAAAGGTGGTACAGTTGCTAGCGCAGGGTCTGGCCAACCGCCAAATCGCAGAGGTGATGAAGGTCAGCCAACGGACTATAGAGAGCCACGTTAGCAATATGCTAGGCAAAACGGCTCTCCACAACCGGACAGAGTTAGCTCGCTGGGCTCTGGAAAGCAAAAAAGCTTAAGCTGGGTGTGGTGCTATAAAATGAGGGGGTTGATTAGCATCAAGACTTTTTCTAACATTTGTAACAGAAAAGGTGTTGCGAAGGGGCTGCGGTATCTCACGGAGGCGATCGAGCTGTAGTGAGTCGCTGGAAAACCCCACTAACCTTGACACCGAAGCCACCCTAGAGTTAATAGGTGTCTGGTTTTTGTGGTGCATCGCTCAATTATGGCAGCCTGAACAAAAGCCCTCTGGCGGTACAGCCTAAAATATGAAATACTGGGGAGATAGGGTTTTCTGAAGTTCAATCTATTGCCTCAGTTAGCTCCATATTGCTAAAATGTGATATTTAGATTAATTTCTTTCTACAATTATTAGGTCTAAGTTCTATGACAAATTTAATGAACCGCCTTTCTATTTTTGTTGACGGGAACAATATGTTCTACGCTCAACAAAAGAACGGTTGGTTTTTTGATCCTCGCAGGGTGCTCGAATATTTCAAAACTTCGCAGCCGAATGTCATCTTGATTAATGCTTTCTGGTATACAGGCCTAAAAGACCCCCAAGATCAAAGGGGATTTCGAGATGCTTTGATTAGTCTGGGTTACACGGTTCGCACTAAAATTCTTAAGGAATATTACGATGATGCTTCTGGTCGATATTCTCAAAAGGCTAATTTAGACATAGAGATTGTGGTTGATATGTTTAATACGGTGGATCAATACGACCAGGTGGTGCTGTTTAGCGGGGATGGGGATTTTGAGCGGGCGATCGAGCTACTGCGATCGAAAAATACTCATATTACTGTGGTATCAACCGAAGGCATGATTGCTAGAGAACTCCGAAATGCTACGGATAGGTATATAGACTTGAATGAAATTCGGGAACATATTGAGAAGATGGATTATTAGTTATTAGTTAGTAGTTATTAGTTAGTAGTTATTAGTTAGTAGTTATTAGTTAGTAGTTATTAGTTA
>NZ_NXIB02000011.1 GCF_002412335.2 Tychonema bourrellyi FEM_GT703 | reverse complement strand
ATGCCCAATGCCCAATGCCCAATGCCCAATGCCCAATGCCCAATGCCCAATGCCCTATCCCCTATCCCTAGATGATAAATCAATACATTGCCTAATTTTGAGGCGCAACATTCTGCGATGGAGTGGCGACTCCCGGCCCGATATTAGGAGCAGTGGGTGCAGGGGAAACAGGAGATTTGTTAACCCCCTGGCTAGGAGTAGGGAGAGGGGATTGAAACTGATTAGGATTGAATTGCTGCTGCTGCGATGGTACTTGAAACTGAGACCCACTAGGGTTCAAGGGAGTTGCCAGAGGAGACTGTAGCGGTTGAACCTGATTTCCCGTCGGGGGTGCGGCGGGAATGCCAGAATTGGGAACTGAGGGATTGGGCTGCGGAGATGGAGCCGAACTAGGAAGAGTAGCTAGAGCCACGCGATCGCCCCCTACCTCTCGCAATTTGTCCAAAACCTCGACAACTTTGGCGTACTTGGCATTTTGAGGAGCGTACAGCACCGTCAACCCCGCAGGATTTTTGTTGTGGAAACTCTTTAAAACTCGATCGAGCTGTTGATAATTAACAGGCAATTGGTCAATATAAGTTTGGCCAAAATCATCAATGCTGACAATCAGCATCTCTCGCATCTGGGTTTGTCCCGTTTTGGCTTTAGGCAAATCGACATTAATCGCTTGCTGACGAGTCAGTTGCAAAGCAGCCAACAAAAAAAACGTCAGAATGCAAAATATCACATCAATTAGAGGCACCAGTTCAATCCGAGCCTCTTCAGTAGGAGTATCTAGATGAATCTTCATTAGTTCTCAAGGTTTTAATTGTTGGAAGTTGAATCAACATCTGGATCGGAACCTTTCAATTTCGGTTTCGGCTCCCGATTTCGTTCTCCTGATTCTGGTTGAGAATTCCAGGAATGCTTGTTTAACCTATCTGAACCAAAGGAAGACTTGCCATATTCTGCCTCAGCAGCCGATCGACCCTGAGCGTTAGCCGTAGGCCAGTATTGCCTGTAGAGCAATTCCAGTTCATTTCCAGCCTTGCGAAAAATTTTGGCTTGATTGAACAAAAAAGCTTGAAAGATGCGATAAAATGTCAAGCTAAAAATTGCTACTACCATTCCCGTCGCTGTAGTGATCAGCGCTTCACTAATCCCCAAAGTCACCCCAGTAGTTGCCGAGGTCCCGATATCACCCAGCCGGATCGAACTCAGGGAGTTAATCAAACCCAAAACAGTTCCCAGCAAGCCCAACAAAGGCGCTAGAGCGATCACCGATTCTAATACTTTGTCTCCACGGCGCATAGAAGCCAACTCTTCATCAGCGGCGGCTTCTAGTGCGAGTCGAAATAATTCTGGTTCAGGATTGTACAGTCGCAGAGGTGCAGATAAAAATCGTCCGATCGGCTGTCGGCTAGCTTGTCTAGCAATCTCGTTGGCCGCGCCCCAGTCGCTGCGAGCGGCATCGAGGATACGGTTGACTATTTGCTTTTCCTTGGTGAGGAGGCTCGCCCAGAACCACAAACGCTCGATAATTGTACTTACAGATAGAATCGATAACACCAACAGGGGCCACATGGCGGGGCCGCCTTTTTCAAACAGTTCTTGAATATTCACAGTATTTTTACTCCTGCATTACCTGCTAACCTTGGCTTCTGCTGTAATTTTTTTAACAAATTTAAGGCAACTTAATTTTAGCTATTAATGTACTGTAATCTTGAGCCGATCGACCGATCGCGATCGACTAATTCCTCAAACCCGATCTAAATCCTCTTGACACATATCTTGCAGTGACTGATGTTGAACACGACGGGAAGAGCGGCGATATTTTTTAGTTTGCAGCTTCGGTTCGTATTGCTGCGTACCATCCGACTTAGTTTGCTGCTTCAAACTCGCCTCCGCACTACTAGAATTTTGCTCTTGTTGCTGGCGGACGATCGCCTCAGAGAGAAACTGCAAGTAATACTCATAGCGCTCCCAATCACCCCGCACGACACAGTTAGGCTCACTTCGGTGCGAACAGTCGCTAAACTGGCAACTACCCAAAGCCAGCCTCTGACGAGCTTCCGGGAAATATGCAGGTAACTCGGACGGATCGCATTCAAGTGCCGGCTGATTGAAGCCTGGAGTATCAGCCAAAAGTCCGCCACCGGGGAGATCGAACAATTCTACGTGGCGAGTAGTATGTCGTCCGCGGCCGAGTTTGCCGGAAACAGCGTTCACTCGCAGATTCAGCGCCGGAATCAGTTGATTGATCAAGCTGGACTTACCGACCCCTGAAGGCCCACAAATTACCGTTATTTTGCCTTGCAGGTGACTTTGGATAGAGAAGGAAGAAGGAAGAAGGAAGAAGGGAGCTATCGATTTTATCTGATGAATTTGGGTTTGTGGCAGAAACTTCATTTTGACGGTCATTGGTGGCTTCCTCGTAGATTCCTAAGCCGCTACGGACGCTAATAAACATGGGATCATATCCCCATCCTTTAAGCCGATCGCGCCACTGTACCAAATCCTCATCCGTGACCAAATCGCATTTGTTGAGACACAAACTCACCTCTAAACCGGTAGATTCGGCCTTGACTAAAAACCGAGTTAATGATGCGGGGTCTAAGTCTGGTTCGGTGAGGGCAAAAACCAGGAGAATGCGATCGGCATTAGCTACAGGTGGTCGGTTGAGTTCTGTTTGGCGGGGAAAAACTTGAGAAACGACACCCCTGCGATCGTTCCAGTCGGGTTCTTCTACCACCACGCGATCGCCCACCATCACCTGTTGACCAATTTTTTTCAGTCTCGTGCGGCGAGTACACAGGAGAATTGGACGATCGGCTAAAAGAGGATTTTCCCCATCAGTGCTGACATCTGGATCTAACCTGACTTGATAGAAGTTAGCTTGGACAGCCACAACAGTACCCGTAATCAAGGAAGAATCCCGGCTCATGCTATTTCCTGTTCTGGTCGCTGCACTTTCATCGCAAAAAAGCCCGAATTATCATCAGAAGTCACTAATTGAGTTTCAAGAATCTGGTAGCCTTCCATTTTTAGACTATCAGGTACTTGTTCGATCGGCTCCCCAGCATCCAGCCAAACCTCCAAAACTGATCCTGGAGCCATTTGCTCCAACCGCAGTTTAGTACGGACAAAATTGATCGGGCAGGGTGTACCCCGCAGATCGAGCTGAGCATCTGGGGATTGGAGATTTTCAATTTTCGATGTTGAATTCATATGGCGGAAGGAAGAAGGAAGAAGGAAGAAGGAAGAAAAAACTGGTTTCGATGCAGTTTATCCTGAGCGTAGTCGAAGGGCTCAACCAGCAGGTTTTTGACTCGGCGTGCGTAAATCCCGAAGAGGCAATTTATTATTATTTTAAGAAAAAATGAGCGCAATTGCGCTCATTTTTTTCAGAAATAATAAACTGCGCTCATTTTTTTGCTTACTTCTGAAACAAATTGCCCAGAAATCCTTCCAAGCCACCTTTTCCGGTTCGATCGCCCTTAAGCTTAGCCAACTGCATCAACAACTCCCGCTCCTCCGTCGTCACCTTAGTCGGAATCTCAATAGACACCACAATTAAATGATCACCACGACTGACTGGATTGCCCAACCGAGGCACCCCTTTTTTCTCCAGAGTCAGAACAGTATTCGCTTGAGTTCCCGTTGGAATCAACAATTCCGTCGGCCCATCTACAGTTTCCACCTCCAAGCGACAGCCCAAAATGGCTTGCAAGTAACTAATTGTAACTTCCGAGTTAATGTTAGTGCCTTCGCGCTTAAATACGGGGTCTTCACTCACAGCCAAGAACACGTACAAATCCCCAGGCGGGCCGCCCAGTTTGCCTGCATCCCCTTCATTGGAAACGCGCAAACGAGTACCGTTGTCAACCCCCGCCGGGATGGTAATTTTCAGCTTTTTCATCACTTCTTTTTGGCCCCGGCCGCCACAAGTATCGCACTTGTCCTCAATAACTTGCCCGGTGCCATTGCAGGTGGGGCAAACTGAAACTTGAGTAAAACTGCCAAAGGGCGTGCGGGTAGCGCGCCGGACTTGGCCACCGCCACCGCAAGTCGAGCAAGTTTGGGGTCTGGTTCCCGGTTTTGCGCCAGTACCACTGCAAGTTTCGCAGGTTTCTAGGTGCTTGATGCGGAGTTCTTTTTCCCCACCAAACACTGCTTCGCGAAACTCCAGCCGCAAGTCCAGCCGCAAATCGTCTCCGCGCACGGGCCCGCTGCGTCTGCGACCTTGTTGTTGTTGTTGGCCGCCCGGCCCTCCCTGAAAACCCTGAAAGAAGCTTTCAAAGATATCCGCGAAGCTGTCGCCGAAGTCTTGGAACCCCGGCGCTCCTGCACCACTGACACCTGCTTCACCAAAACGGTCGAAACGAGCACGGGTTTCGGGTTCTGAGAGTACCTCGTAGGCGCGGTTAATTTCTTTGAACCGATCCTCGGCACCGGATTCTTTGTTCACGTCTGGGTGGTACTTACGAGCTAGGCGGCGGTAGGCACGCTTAATTTCTTCTTTGTCTGCGCTGCGAGAAACGCCTAATATTTCATAGTAATCGCCGGCCATAAAGCAGTTTGCCTAGAGGTAAATAACAAAAAGTGTACGAGAAAGAAACTATTGACCTTTCGAGAAATTAAAAATTAAAAATTACGATGTTTATTTGTAACTTTTAATCTTTAGTTGTTAATTTCTAAAGGAAAGGATTCATATCATCAACTTCAGGTTCGGGAACCTTTGGTTTTTGTTTTGTCTGTAGATTTTGCTGTTTTTGGCGCTTTGGTTCCGGTTTTGGTTCCGGTTTTGGTTCCGGTTTTGATTCCGGTTTTGGTTCCGGTTTTGGTTCCGGCGGTAGTTCCAGCGTTAATTCCAGCATTGGTTCTGCGATCGTCACCAGCTCTTCTGTTGGCAAGATGCTGTCGTCGTCCGCTTCAACCTCATCTAATTCTGGCACTATTTCACTTTCAACGGCTGTTGAGGAAGTGGCTTCCCCGCTGCGAGCTTGCTCGTAGACAGCAGCACCAAGCGAGTATAGCAGTTGCTTGAAAGATTCGATTTGGGCTTCGAGTTCTTCGCAGGTGATTTCGGGGTTGGCGATCGCCGCCCGCAAGGTAACAGATGCTGCTTTGGCTTCGGTCTTGAGGTCGTCGCCTAGCAATTGGGCGTTTGTTTTTAAAGTTACACCACAATTATAGACTAGGGTGTCGGCTTGATTTTTGAGTTCGACCAATTGGGTGCGATCGAGGTCTTCGTCGGCATAAAGTTCTGCATCTTGTCGCATCCGCTCAACTTCGGTTTCGCTCAATCCCCCTGTATTTGAAATTTGGATGCTTTGTTCTTTGGAGGTTCCCTTGTCTTGAGCGGAAACCTTCAGAATGCCGTTAGCATCGATTTCAAAGGTAACTTCGATTTGAGGTACGCTGCGGGGGGCTGGGGGAATGCCTTTGAGCAGAAATTTGCCGAGACTTTTATTGTCTTTGACTAATGCTCGTTCGCCTTGAAGCGCGTGAATTTCTACTGAAGTTTGCCCATCGACCGCCGTGCTGTACATTTGCGATCGGCTGGTGGGGATAGTTGTATTGCGTTCAATTACTTTGGTGAACACTCCGCCCAAGGTTTCTAGTCCCAGGGAAAGGGGAGTTACGTCTAGCAACAGTAAATCTTTGACCTCGCCACCCAATACCCCAGCTTGAATTGCTGCGCCTATGGCTACAGCTTCGTCGGGATTGACTGATTTATCGGGAAACACTCCGCCAAAATATTTGCTAATTGCTTGTTGCACTGCCGGAATTCGGGTTGAGCCTCCTACTAAGATAATTCGATCTATATTTTTTGGGGTCAAATTTGCGTCTTTGAGGGCTTGAGTCACGGGGTCGATCGTTGCTTGGACTAAGTGAGCGACCAATTTTTCAAACTGAGCTCTGGAAAGTGGTTTTTCTAGATGCTTCGGCCCTTTTTCGTCTGAAGAGATAAACGGCAAATTGATTGAAGTCGATTCGGTACTAGAAAGTTCTATTTTCGCTTTTTCTGCTGCTTCTCGAAGGCGTTGCAAGGCCATTTTGTCTTTTGAGAGGTCAGTGCCTTTTTGAGTGCGAAAGGTTTCAACCAGCCACTGCACGATGCAGTCGTCAAAGTCATCTCCTCCCAGATGATTGTTCCCCGCAGTAGCGTTGACTTCAAAAATTCCGTCTCCTAGTTGCAGGATTGAAACGTCGAAGGTGCCGCCACCGAGGTCAAATACCAGGATTTTTTGTTCTATATGTTGTTTGTCCAAGCCGTAGGAAAGTGCGGCTGCGGTGGGTTCGTTGACGATCCGCAGAACTTCTAAACCGGCGATCGTACCTGCGTCTTTAGTAGCTTGCCGTTGGGCATCGGTGAAGTAAGCTGGCACTGTAATCACGGCTTGGGTGACTGTTTGTCCCAAGTAAGCTTCTGCATCCTGCTTGAGCTTTTGGAGTACCATTGCCGAGATTTCTTGGGGGGTGTGAACTTTGTTCCGAATTTGGACGTTAACGGTATCGTCTTTGCCTTTGATGCAGGTATAGGGAGTCCGGGCTCTTTCTTCTTCTGTGTCGTCCCACCGCCGTCCGATAAATCGTTTGATGCTGTAGACAGTATTTATTGCATTAGTGACTGCTTGTCGTTTGGCCAGTTGACCTACTAAGCGATCGCCCCCTTTGCCAAATCCTACTATGCTCGGAGTTGTGCGACCGCCCTCTGAATTGGCGATCACGACGGGTTTACCACCCTCTAACACGGCTACGCAACTGTTGGTTGTGCCTAAGTCGATGCCTATCACCTTTCCCATAGCGCCTCATAAAACTTCGTGGGATATTTACAAATCTATTTCAAGCCCCCGAATTCTATTCGGGGGTTTATTACCGCCTGTAGAAGTTGAAGCGTTGAGGCTATCGGTATTCTAGGGACGATCGCCCTGCAACGTTTCTGAGATTTGAACTTACTCCCTGCAATACGTCCAAGAACGCCGTAGGTTTGATCCAGATTAATTGTCCGAACTATCGGGATTTTCATCTGAGGCTAGCACAGAGCTCCCAGGCGCTGCAACTTTCACTTTGGCGTGACGCAAGACGCGATCGCCCAGAGTATAGCCTCGTTCTAGTTCTTGGATGATTGTTCCTTCCTCATGTTCGTCAGTTGGTTCGCTGAGCAAAGCTTCGTGGAGGTTGGGGTCAAACTGTTCACCTTCGGGGCGCATCGGAGAAACCCCGATTTGTTTGAGGCATTCTACCATTTGCTTGTAAACGCTTTGGTAGCTTTTGTGTATGTTCATTTCGCCGTCGGTTTGTGGCTTGATGTGCGATCGAGCCCGCTCAAAGTTGTCGATTACTGGCAACAGGGGTTTGATAATTACACATTTTGCCTGCAAATCTAACTCTTCTTTTTCCTTTTGGGTGCGCCTGCGAAAGTTCTCAAAATCTGCTGCTAAGCGCAGATTTTGATTTTTCAGCTCTTCTAACTGAGTTGAATAGGCTTGCAACTGAGCTTTTAAACCCTCTTTATCATTTGTGGCTTGCGCCAGTTCTCTCTTTAGCAATTCCGTAACGTCAGCAGAGACGCTGTTGCTGGAACTGTCAGTACCTGTTTCCCCGTTCGCGTTGGCGGCCGTGCGATCGACCTGAGAACTTTGATAAGCTTGAGCAAGTTCTAGTTCCCAATCGGCTACTGCATTTGAGTTTGCTTCTGCTGGCGGATTTTCGCTAGCTATTGGCGGACTCTCCAGAGTTTCCCCGGTTGAGCTAGAATCTTGATGTGGCTGTTTTTCCTCGTCAATCATAAAAAATATTCGGTAAGTGGGAAACTCAGAGTCTAAAGACCTGAGAGGAAAACGACTCGGCGGTTGAAACCGCCTTGAATCCCCTTTCGGGGTTAGAGGGGTATGGTTGCCCCTGCAAGGTCGATACAGTTGTCTCCTTTCTCCCTTGCGGGGTAATGTTCGCCTCGACCTGGTTATAAAGGCTTGTTAGACCTGCAACACTGTTTCAGTGACTTTAAAACTGTTTAATTGCAGATGACAGAGCGGAAAACTGGCGTCGCATTCTCCGGTGTCGTGACCTGAATAACGTCTCCTCCTAAGAGGGGTCTGGTCAGAACAGCTTGTAATTTCTTACAAGCTCAGTGGCTTTAGCCCTGAGTTCCTGACATATATGTGTGCGACAGAACCCTATCAATTGTAGCAGTCGGAAGAGTCGCGCCATCCTGTAGTATTTCCCGATCGCCAACTCGACCTGCTTCTGATCTGCGTTGCTGGCTGTTGGGCGATCGAGCAGATGATTAATCAAAATATATCTTAAAAGACCGATCGAGAGCTTTCTAAAAGCTATCATCAGAATTTATGGACTGTTTCTTTGTTAGTGGATGTCGAAATTCAGCGATTACCTCAATCCTCTATCGAAGTTGGGGTCGATTTAGGTATTACAGAGGATTTGTATAGCAGTAGTGAATCTTGAAAATTGCACGGAAATTAGTTGAAAATAGGGGGCGTACATGACTAACACATCCGATCGGCGTTTCTCCACATCTCTAGTTGCTACCAGCCTGTTTACTCCGGCTCTCAACAAGATGATTCAGTCTGGTTACGTCAACAGTGACCAACTGAAGAAAGCTCAACTTGAAAGTAAGAAGTCAGGTAAGCGGTTGACGGAGGTACTGGAATCAACTACAGGGCTGCCCTTGCCGCCAGAATTGCTGCGGCTTTACAAAAAGCAGCAGATGTTTGAAATGAAAATAGTCTATGGGGTTGAAGCCTTTGACCCAGAGTTGAGCGAACTGACTAATGAGCAACTCGGAGCGATGCTCGACGACTTAAAAATGTCGATCGACATCTGTCACCAACGTCGGTTTTTACCCGTGGCGAAGACGGAAACCGAACCTCCGGCGATCGTAGTCGCAATGGTCGATCCTGACAACCTAGACGCCCAAGAAGATTTGCGGCGGATTTTGAAAGGGTTGAGTTTTCAACGACGAGTGATTACCCCAGATGACTATCAGGACATTACTTCTGTCTATCAAGAAGACCAAGTTAAAATAGCAGCCAAAATAGCCGAAGCCGAAAAGGAGAGAAAACTATCCCTAGGAGATGGAGATTTTGGCGAACTCTCATTAGAAGAGGTTTCTGCTGATACAGAAGACATCGCTGACACCATAAACGCTGTAGAGCAAGCTCCTGTAATCAAAGCGGTCAACATCATTTTGGCTAAAGCTTTGTCAGAAAAAGTCTCTGACATCCACGTCGAACCACAAGAAGAGTTCATGCGAATTCGGATGCGGAAGGACGGGGTACTGCAAGAGTATTTCCGATTTCCCAAGCAAGTGGTGCAAGGGATTACTGCTAGGTTCAAAATTATTGCCAATTTGGACATTGCCGAACGCAGACAAGCTCAAGATGGTCGTATCCGCCGGGTATTTGAAGGACGGACGGTGGATTTTCGGGTAAATAGCTTGCCTTCTCGCTACGGCGAAAAAATTGTGTTGCGGATTTTGGATAGTTCCAGCACTCAGTTGGGTCTGGGTTTGTTAATCTCAGATCCAGAAACTTTGGCTTTGGTTCGAGAAACTGCCAGCCGCCCCTTTGGACTGATTTTGGTGACTGGGCCGACTGGTTCGGGTAAGTCAACTTCGCTCTATTCAATTCTGGCGGAAAAGAATGATCCGGCGATTAATATTTGTACGGCGGAAGACCCGATCGAATATGCTTTGCCAGGAATTACCCAATGTCAAGTAATTCGTGAAAAAGACTTGACTTTTTCCAACATTCTGCGGGCGTTTTTGCGGCAAGACCCTGACGTCATGCTAGTGGGGGAAACGCGGGACAAGGAAACGGCGAAAACGGCTCTGGAAGCTGCTTTGACCGGACACTTGGTGCTGACTACATTGCACACTAATGACGCGGCCGGTGCGATCGCCCGTTTGGACGAAATGGGCGTAGAACCGTTCATGGTTTCGGCGGCTTTGTTGGGCGTGTTAGCTCAGCGCTTGATGCGCCGCGTTTGTGACAAATGCCGCATTCCTTATCAGCCTACTGCGATCGAACTCGGTCGCTACGGCCTGTCAGCTTCTCAAGAAGTCGATCTGACTGTCTACAAAGCCAACACCATACCAGTTGAGCAGAGGAAGGAACTGGCAGAACAGGACAAACTGTGTAAGAAGTGCGGAGGCATAGGCTACAAAGGGCGGGTAGGGGTTTACGAATTCCTGAAAAATACTGAGCGGCTGCAAACTCTGATCACTCAAGGTGCTCCCACAGAGCAAATTAAGGAAGCCGCAGTAGAAGAAGGGATGAAAACCTTGCTGGCTTACAGTTTGCAGTTAGTGCGAGAAGGCGCGACTACCTTTGAGGAAGTCGAGCGGGTGACGTTTACCGACTCTGGGCTGGAGGCTGAAATGAAGGCAAAACGCAAGCAGGGGCTGACCTGCAAGACTTGTCAGGCAGAATTGAAGCCGGAGATGCTGGATTGTCCCTACTGTTTGACTCCGCGCTTTCTAGATTGATTCAGCAGTCAGCAGTCAGTAGTCAGTAGTCAGTAGTTGTTAGTAATCGGTTATTAGAAAAACAACGACAACAGACAACAGACAACAGACAACAGTCAACAGACAACAGTCAACAGACAACAGACAACAGACAACAGACAACAGACAACAGACAACAGTCAACAGACAACAGACAACAGTCAACAGACAACAGACAACAGACAACAGACAACAAATAACTGAGTTAAATTGGTCAATAGCTATCAACTGGATTAGGGAGACATATCTATGGGTCTGATCATTGAAGACGTACTGGAGTGCCTGGTAGAGAAAGGGGGTTCAGACATACACATCCAAGCGGGCGCGTCTATTTTCTTCCGAATTAGCGGTAAACTCACTCCTCAGCCACAATTCGGCGAAATCCTGTCTGCTGAGGAAGTGCAGATGCTGATCTTCCAAATGCTCAACAATATGCAGCGCAAGCAATTGGAGATGGAATGGGAACTCGACTGCGCTTACGGTGTTAAGGGATTGGCTCGGTTCCGGGTGAATGTGTACCGGGAACGGGGTTCTTGGGCTGCTTGTTTGCGGGCTCTGGCTTCTAAGATTCCGAACGCCGATGCTTTAGGTGTGCCTCAGATTTTGCGGGATCTGACGGAAAGACCGAGGGGTATGCTGTTGGTGACGGGACAAACGGGCTCTGGGAAAACTACTACGATGGCGGCTTTGTTGGATCTGATCAACCGGACGCGGGCGGAACACATTCTGACAGTTGAAGACCCGATCGAATATGTGTTTCCCAATGTTAAGAGTTTGTTTCACCAGCGTCAAAAGGGGGAGGATACTAAGAGCTTCTCTAATGCGCTGAAGGCGGCTCTGCGGGAAGATCCTGATGTGATTCTGGTGGGGGAAATGCGCGACTTGGAAACGATCGGTCTGGCAATTTCGGCTGCGGAAACGGGTCACATGGTCATGGGAACGCTGCACACTAATTCTGCGGGTGCAACGGTCGATCGGATTTTGGACGTGTTCCCGCCCATTCAACAACCCCAGGTTCGCGCCCAGGTGTCTAACTCTTTGGTGGGAATAGCCAGCCAAAATTTGGTGGTGAAAGTTGGCGGTGGCCGTTGCTGTGCTATGGAAATCATGCTGAATACTCCTGCTATGTCTAACTTAATCCGGGAGGGGAAAACTCCCATGATTTACTCCCAAATCCAAATGGGGGCGAAGTTGGGTATGAGGACAATGGAAATGGCTTTATGTGATCTTTACAAGAGTGGTAAAATCACTTGGGAATCTGGAATGGCCAAGGCTTCTAAGCCAGATGAACTCCAACGTTTGATCGGCCCGGCCCCCGCTGGTGCCAAGACAGGGGGGCATTAATTTAGTTATTGGGAATGGGGCATTGGGAATGGGGCATTGGGAATGGGGCATTGGGCATTGGTTAAATAAGTAACCAGTAACAACTAAACAATAACCAGTAACCAGTAACCGATAACAAATTACCAATTACCCATAACCAGTAACAACTAACAGATAACAAATTACCAATGCCCAATGCCCAATGCCCCATTCCCAATAACGACTGATTACTGATTTTCAATAAAATACCAGAGGCAATATATGGCTACTAATGTTATCGGCAATAAACCTAAAGGCGGCTTTAGTATTGAGAAAATTCAGGAGGAAATAGAGTACAATTTTAGCAGTGTTACTATTAAAGATTTAGCGATTTTCGCTCGTCAGTTTTCTGCTATGTTTAATGCAGGGGTTGCCATCGTTAGATGTCTTTCTGTATTGCAGGAACAGTGTTCTAATCCTAAGTTGAAACGAGCGATCAGGAGCATGAATGCTGACGTACAAGAGGGTATAAACTTGGCAGAAGCGATGGCGAAGTTTCCTGATGTTTTTGACCAACTGTTTATCAGTATGGTGGCAGCGGGAGAAGTCGGGGGTGTGCTAGATGAATCACTAGACCGTCTGGCGGTAATGATGGAAAAAAATCATAAAACGTCGTCTGAAATTAATTCGGCGATGTCTTATCCGAAGACTGTGTTTTCCATCGCGATCGTGATTTTTTTCGCAATGACGATATTTCTGCTACCAACTTTTGCGAAAATATTTAAGGATATTGGTGCAGATTTGCCGGCTTTTACGATGTTTATGTTGGCAATTAGTGCATTTTGTGTGGCTTGGCCTCCCATCCAACAGGTGACAACTATTGGGGTGATTATAGCGCTAAATATTGGATTCGGGATGTACTACAAAACTCCAGTAGGTCATCTGCAAATTGATAAGATGATGATGAAGGCGCCGATTTTTGGAGATTTGCTGGAAAAATCGGCTGTGGCTCGATTTTGTGTGATATTTGGGTCACTGACGCGATCGGGTGTACCGATTATCAACTCTTTGGAAATTGTGCGAGATGTGGCGGGGAATCAGGCAATCTCAAATGCGATCGAATATGCAAGGCAGGAAATTCAAGGCGGCGGCATGATCAGTATTGCTTTGCAAGAACAGCAAGTTTTCCCATCTTTGGCAATTCAAATGATCGCAATTGGCGAAGAAACTGGGGAACTTGACAAGATGCTGATGAAAGTTGGCGCTTTCTACGAAACGGAAGTGGAAGAAGCGGTAAAAGGACTCACGAGTATGCTAGAGCCGCTGATGATTGTGGTCGTTGGTGGTATCGTAGGTTCGATTTTGCTGTCTATGTATCTGCCGATGTTCGCAGTGTTCCAGAAGATGTAAAAATAGTCAGTTGACAGTTGACTGTTGACAGTTGACTGTTGACAGTTGACTGTTACCTATTACTTGATTTAGAATGTCTATTAAGAAATCACATTACGAAGCTTTATTAGCACAATATAGCGAATCTTCTAACGCCCTTGAACTGCTGAAAAAATATCGGGTTTACATGGAAATGATTCCGAGTATCCGCCGCATTGATGATAGTTTAATCGCAATTCCTTTGCCGATCGCACGGCTGCGAGAAGGAGTTTCCTATGCGCGAAGTAGTGGCGCTAGCATATCGCCGGGACAAGCAGTTTGTTTGCCCTGTGATTTGGCGATTTTGATGTGCGATCCTGAATGGAAAGTTAAAATTGGGGTGGAAATTTTGATTTTTATTCATCGCCCCGATGAGGAGTTTTCTGAGTTACTTGGCCGCTGGCGGCAGTGTGAGGTTTGGCTGGATAAAGATTATGAGTGGGTGATGCCACATCGTTACAGGCATATTTTCAGCGATCAAGCTGAGGCTATTCATCCTTTATTTGTGTTGTTTGATGAAACGCCGGAACTGATTCAGCGAGGTTTAATGGGGGCTGGTTTGCCGTTTGTGGTGGAAAGTTTCGACTCTGGGATTGAGGAAGCAGAGGAGGAAGAGTTTCTGGGTAGCGGGGAACTGGGAAGTCTGGGTGAAGAGAGTTATGAATTGTAGGTAATCTTTACTTCTTCCTTCGACTATATAGCAATCCTAAATGAGTCGTAAAGTTTTTTACCCCACCCCAACCCTCCCCTTATTAAGGGGAGGGAGTAAGAAATTCACAAATGATTTAGGATTGCTATATGATAAAATGACTAACAATAAGTCCGATCGCCCTAAAATTATGTCGGAAACATTAATTGACATAGGTCTGCCCCCCGCATTTCCAGATCATACACAACTTCCTGAGTCTGACGGTACTTTCGTGAAAAATTTTCAGGAGCATCCTCAAAGCATAATTCTCACTGATTCCATCGGACCTGTTTTGCAGCGGCGACATCCCGACGGACGCTACTGCATCGGACAAGATTCTGGGATTTATTGGCGAGAAACTGAACCACCGGAAAAAGGGGCAGAAGCTCCTGACTGGTTCTACGCGCCGAATGTTTCAGCACGCCCGGAACAGGGAAAATATCGCCGTTCTTACGTGCTGTGGCGAGAACATATGGCACCTTTAATTGCTTTGGAATTTGCCAGCGGCAATGGCAATGAAGAACGGGATGCCACTCCTCTGTTGATGACTGATGCAGGAGAAGTGCAAAAGCCGGGTAAGTTTTGGGTTTACGAGCAAATTATTCGGATTCCTTACTACGGCATTTATGAGATGAGCAACGATCGATTAGAAGTCTATCATTTGAGAGATTTTGCTTATCACAAACTCGAACCTAATCAACGGGGTCACTATCCGATTGAACCATTAGAAATTGAGTTGGGACTTTGGCAGGGAAGTTATCAAAATCAAACGCAACTTTGGTTGCGGTGGTGGGATATTCACGGGAATTTGTTGTTAATTGGTGACGAAAGAGCTGAACTTGAAAAACTCAGAACTGAACAGGAACATCAACGTGCTGAACAAGAGCGTCAACGTGCTGAACGGGCGGAACAAAAAGCGGCGCGACTTGCAGAAAGACTATTAGCAATGGGTATCGATCCTGATGCAGATGATTCACCAGATTTTGGCCATCCGTAAGACAAATCCTGTTAACTCTGGATCGCCGCTCACTGTTTCGGGATTATCCAAGATTTCCGGTTCTTTTTCGGGACGGTAGATGTAAACTTTTCGGTTTTTGCGATCGATCAACAAGCCGAGTGATACACCGTTGTCAATATACAGCGGTTCCCGCTCTTATGAGGTACAGTAACAGCTACGAGCCAACCCAGGTTATGTTATTTTAGAGTTTTTGACTGTACCGCATAGCAGTGGGAACCGCTGTATTCTTGCATCTTTTTTTGCAATCCTTTGAGAGTATCGCTAGAAGACCGTAATTCAATCACAAAGTCTGGACAAATCGGTGCAAATGAGGCTTTTTGTTCTTCAGTTAAGGCATTCCAGCGCTCTAGTTTAATCCATGAGGCATCGGGGGAGCGGGTTGCTCCATTGGGCAGGGTAAAGCCTGCACTGGAGTCAAACGTTTCACCTGTGCCATCTTGTTCTGCCCAGTTCGCAAGTTGTAGGGAAATCTTACCGTTGCGATTACTTGTATCCGAAAAAGCTGGTGACATAACGATCACTTCCCCACTGGCGGTACGTTCGATTCTCAAATCGCCATTGGCTAGACAGAATTGATAGAACTGTTCAACAGTCATTGGTTCGATCGCAGGGAGCTCGATCGTCAATGGAACGCTTTGGGTTGGAATTAGCAGGGTTGTCATGGTTTTTCCTCAATTGGTGTAGGCGTGAATTAGTGACAGAATACCTGAACTTATCCGATCCTATTGCTCAGTTAAATATCGGTGATTAACCCATCACCCTATCTTAGTAAATTGAATATATATTAGGTTGTGTACTCAATTTAGTGAATATTAGTTTTATTTAGCTGAGATGTTTCACAATTCTCAAGAACAGGCAAGATGCCTGTTCCACAACAAATAAATTCTTTATTCTCAAGAACAGGCAAGATGCCTGTTCCACAACAAATAAATTCTTTATTCTCAAGAACAGGCAAGATGCCTGTTCCACAACAAATAAATTCTTTATTCTCAAGAACAGGCAAGATGCCTGTTCCACAACAAATAAATTCTTTATTCTCAAGAACAGGCAAGATGCCTGTTCCACAACAAATAAATTCTTTTGTGGAACGGGCATCTTGCCCGTTCATAAAAAGCTAATTGAGAATGGTGCAATATCTCATATTTAGCTTACCTGACAAATTGGGGCATGATTTCAGCGGCGGTGAATAAGCCAGAAATGCCTTTTCTTTGCAGCATTATACCGGCTTTCAGATAACCGAAAGCTGGGCCGCAAACGTTGGCTGCCATGCTGGTTTCGTCGCCTAAAGTAAAGGTGTGAGTTGAGATTTTGCCCTCGAAGGTGCGGCCGGTAATTTGGACGTTGGTGCTCAGAGGTTTTTTGGAATTGCGAGTATCGACAATGCCACCGACTGTGACTCGATCGCGATCGCAAATTCCAGCCAATTCCAACATGATATCATCGGCGTGTTCCATATTTTCCAGCTTCAATAAACCGTCGGTGCTATCTAATAGCGCTTCCACTTCTGCATCAGACATGGCTTGAGCTTTCGGTACATCATAACCGGGCAAATGTGCGATGTCTTCGCGAATGGTGGCTCGATAAGCTTCCCAATTGGCAATTCCGACTCCAAAGGTGATTTTGACGCTGTGCACTTCTGCGTAACTTTGAGCGGCTAATGCTGCTGCTGCTGTTAGCAACCCAGGTGTTGCACCGCAGCCTGTCATGTAGGTAATTCCTGCTGCTTGAAGTTCGTCTTTGAGGGCGAGAATTTGTTCGACGGCGCTGGTGCGTTTGATGGCATCAACTAATACTCCTTTCCAGCCGGATTCGATAAATTGTCTGGCTACGGATGCCATGAATGTGTTGGGAAGATTTGGTAATGCTAGGAAATAGCCGTCTACTCCTTGGGCTGTTTGGATGAGTTCTTGAATGCTGCGATCGCACAAAATTCCCGCTGATTCCAAATAACCTAAAGAACCTTGAGATTTATAAATTGCCTCGCACTCTTTGGAATTCAAGCCTTCTGCGGCGTAAGCGTAACCTTTTTGGTCGGCGGCGGCTACCCAGAGCATTTCTCGTTTGGGAGCGAGTAACCGGGCGGCTGCTTGGCCGAGTCCGCCATAACCCAAGACGCCTACTCGAATTGGTTGGTTAATTAAATCTGTAGCTTTTTTTGTATTCATGGGACTTTCTTGATATTGGACAATTTTTCATTATCGGTCAATCGGGGACAAGTTACCCACAGTCAGGACACTGCACGTGCCCAGTGGTGTCAACAATCAGGTAAAACCCCTTGAGAGACTACTGTTTGACTATTAAGGCCAGATCCCCCCTAACCAAGAGGGCGGGCACGGGGGCACCGCCCCTACATTCGGGGGGGACAGGAGTCCGATCTTTCGTCCCCCTTCGATCGGGGGATTTAGGGGGATCTAGACTCAGGTAAAAACCAGATTTCTCAGGGCTTTCAGGCTTAAGTTGACACTCCTTGGGCAGTGCCCTTTCCCTACAATTAATTGGGCGATGGTTACATCCTTGGCTCATTTTCTTGTAAGATGATTAGGACTTGCGTGTAAATACCAAAGAAACCGGGTTTTTCACCAGTCTTAAAGGTTGGGCGTGCAGTATTTTTGTAAAAAAACCCGGTTTCTGCTTCCAGGACTAATCATCTTAATATTTTCATCGATCGCCCTTTTTTACATCGTGCATCCCCGTGAGCCATAAAACACAAGTCAAAATATTCTGTATTCTATTTTATGTGTGTGGTTTTCCAAATTTGGCGATCGCCCAAATTGCCCCCGATCGCACTTTACCGCTCAACTCCACCGTCACCCCAAACGACAACAACTTCACCATTGAAGGCGGCACAGCAGCGGGGCGCAACTTGTTCCACAGCTTTCGCGAATTTTCCGTCCCCACAGGCGGTAAAGCATCTTTTAACAACATTGATACAGTTCAAAATATCTTCAGTCGCGTCACAGGCGGGTCAATTTCTAACATTGACGGCATAATCGAAGCTAAAGGCACTGCTAACCTATTTCTCCTCAACCCCAACGGCATTATTTTTGGTCCGAATGCCAGCCTAAATATCGGTGGCTCGTTTTTAGGCACTACAGCTAATAGTATTAATTTTGCTGACGGTACATCATTCAGTGCTACTAATCCCCAAACAACTCCTTTGCTAACTATTAGCATTCCCATTGGTTTGCAATTTGGTCAGAATCCCGGTCAAATTGTCGATCAATCCAGGGCGATCAATAGCAGTGGTAAAGTTGTGGGACTCCAAGTGTTACCAGGCAAAACTATAGCACTCGCAGGTGGCGATGTGAAGTTGGACGGCGGAAATTTGCAGGCTCCGGGGGGTAGAGTTGAGTTAGGTGGCTTAAGCCGATCGGGAACAATCAGCCTGAATTGGGATAATAATCAACTGAGTTTGAGCTTTCCAGAGGGGGTAGCCAGAGGCGATGTATCTCTGACAAACGGTGCCATAGTAGACGTGCGTGCTGGCGGTGGAGGCATCATTGCGATCGCCACCGACAATTTGAACCTGGCAGAAGGGAGTATGCTGTTAGCAGGAATCCGGTCATGGGTAAGCACGGCTGGCAATCGAGCGGGTAATATTCAAATTAATGCCACAGGAGCTATTTCCTTTGACGGAGTGGGGAACGACGAATCCAGTGGCGCGTATAACCTTGTTGAATTCAACGCTGCTGGTGAAGGTGGCAGCATTAATATTACAGCCGATACCCTTTCTTTAACAAATGGAGCGCTCATTAAAGCCAGCACTTTTGGGCAGGGAAACGCAGGCGATGTGAATATTCGCATTGGCAATTCCACGTCTTTGGACGGCGCAGGTAGTAATAACATCTCCAGCGGCATTTACAGCAGAACCGAAGTAAAAGAAACTATCGGCAATGGAGGAAACATTAACCTGACTACTGGTTCCCTTTTACTGACAAACGGTGGTTTGATTACGGCGAGCACTCAAGGGCAGGGTAATGCAGGAAACATCGTCCTTTCTGTCAGCAATCAGACAATCTTAGATGGATTGGGGCCGTTGCAAGAGATTACTCTAGATGGCAAACTGCTTCAATTTCAACAGTCCTCTGGCGTGTATAGCAGCGTCAAGCTGACAGGGGTTGGCAATGGAGGAAACATTAACCTTACTACTGGTTCTCTGTCTGTCACGAATGGTGCTGTTGCGATCGTCCGAACTGAAGGGCAAGGACGATCGGGAAATATTGTGGTGAACGCTGCTGATTTCGTTAATATTGATGGCGTAGGCCCCGACTTGTCATCAAGTGGATTGTTCGCGCCAACAGAATCCAAAGGAACCGGTCAAGGCGGAGACATTATAGTCAATACAAATAATTTTCGAGTCTCAAATGGAGCAGTCGTTAATGCCCAAACCCTAAATGATAATGCTGGGGGCAATATTACCATCAATGCTAATAGGTTTGAGGCTACTGGTGGCGGACAGATAATCGCGACGACGGCCAGTAGCGGACAAGCGGGAAATTTAACAATTAATGCCGCTGACAAAGTTCTCATCTCCGGTAGCGATCCCAATTTTGTCCAGCGAGTTCCCCTATTTAGTACAAACATCCTTGGCAATAATGAAGGTTCTCCTAGCGGGTTATTTGCGAGTACGGGGAAAGATGCTACAGGGGCGGGGGGAAATTTAAGTGTTCAAGCAGGGCGGTTGATTATTCAGGATGGTGCAAAAGTTACTGTCAGTGCTGATGGCTCAGGAGCGGCTGGTAATTTGATAGTAAATGCGGACTCTATTCGCCTAGATCGTGGAGAGATATCAGCGACAACTTCGGCTGGCAATTTTGGTAATATTCGCTTACAAAGTCAGGACTTGCAAATGCGCCGAAGCAGTCAAATCACTACTAGCGCTACAGGTTCGGCGACGGGTGGCAATATTAGTATTGATACCGGAGCATTAGTAGCGTTAGAAAATAGCGATATTAGTGCTAATTCCCAAGAAGCTAGAGGCGGGCGCGTTACAATTAATGCTCAAGGTATTTTTGGTACTGAGGCCCGATCGCAACAAACCCTAAACAGCGACATCACCGCTACCTCCCTAGCAGGCCCGCAACTCGACGGTGAAGTGATTCTCAACACACCCGATATTGACCCCACTCAAGGCGTGGTTCAATTACCAAAAACCATTGTCAATCCCGATGCGATCGCCCAAATTTGCCCCAATCAACGACAATCAGGAACCGACAAAACCTTCACCAGAATTGGGCGCGGCTTGCCAGCAAATCCGGCGGAAACACCTAGCAATAGTTCAACCGCCGTCGGTTTAGCCGATGCTGTAGCCCCTGTAGAACAACGAACCAGGACGGCTCCACGCCAACAAGTCGGCCCCCCTAACAGACCCATCCTATCAGCTCAAGGTTGGGCAATTAACACCAAAGGAGAAGTGATTTTTACTGCTAATCCTGCCACTGTTACCCTCCAGAGTCCAGTTCAACCTACTGGTGGTTGCTATGGTCAATAAAGGAAATCAGAAAAAGGGCGATCGCCTCCTACAAATAGCTGTGGGAGTGTTAGCTAGTAATTGGATGGTTTTGCCACTGAAAGCACAAACTGTTCCCCTATTTCCAGTAGAATTTACAGCACAAACACCGATCGAAACTCAAACTCCTAACCTCTCGGAACCTTTAGCACCGCAAACAGTCCCTTCCCAGCCAAACCTACCGCAGCCTGAACCATCTCCTAGCTTACAAAGACAAACTGAACCTAATTCCGATACCAGTGAAGTCTATGAATGTCCGATCGCGCGATCGGCCGAACCGCAATCTCCCACAACTCAAACACCAGAAGATAGTAAAACCAATGAAGTAATCGAAGCAATCTCCGTTACTAATTTTCGCTTCATTGGTAATACAGTTTTCAGTCAAAAAACCCTAGAACAAGAAATTAGTAATAAACTTCTAAAATTAGATAGCAATACTAACAGAATCACATTTCCCCAATTGCAGCAACTGATTTCCGAAGTAACAAAACTCTATAATGACAGAGGATATATCAACTCCTTTGCCTACATTCCTAGCACTAGCGAAGAACCAAATCAAAGGTTACAAAACCGAGGCGCTGCTGGGGAAGTTATCATTAAAATAGTTGAAGGTGGTTTAGAATCAATTCGAGTCAGAAGAAAGACAGGAAAACAGCGCCTCAATCTCAATTATATATGCAGCCGTTTAGATATGGCCTCCCAGCCTTTACAAGTATCTCGCCTATTAGATGCCCTGCGATTACTCCAACTCGATCCCTTAATTAAAAGTATTTCTGCTGAATTAATACACGGTTCCGATTTCCAGAGAAGTGCCCTAGAAGTTAAATTCGAGGAGGAAAAAACATTTAGTGCTGCATTGCTGCTAGATAATCGACGGGCTCCCAGCATCGGCAGTTTCCGCCGCCAAATACAGCTAACCGAAGCTAACTTATTAGGAAAAGGAGATGGTTTGAGTCTGGCTTATACCAATACTGACGGTAGCAATGCCTTTGATCTCAGCTATACTTTGCCCTTAAATCCTCACAACGGCACAATTAATTTATCAGCAGGTATTACCGGAAATCGCGTTATCGAAAAACCTTTTGAAAAAGTGGATATCAGAGCAGCAGCACAATATTTTGACCTAACTTTCCGTCAACCTATATTGAGAAATCCCAGACAAGAATTAGCCCTGGGAGTGACAGCAACTAGACGGGAAAGTGGCACTTCCATTTTAGGGGAAGATTTCCCCCTTTCTGCGGGTGCGGATGCGAAAGGGCGCACGGGAATATCAGCAGTCAGGTTTTTTCAAGATTGGACTGTGCGGAACAATGATGAATTGTTGGCTTTGCGCTCTCAATTTAGTTTGGGATTGGGAGCGTTTAATGCTACTATTAATAGCGAGGCTCCTGATAGCCGATTTTTGGCATGGCGGGGCCAGGGACAGTGGATTCGCCGCTTCAGGAGAGACACTTTTTTGGTGGCAAAAACTGATGTACAATTGGCGAATAGGACGCTTTTACCTCTGGAACAATTTGGGATTGGGGGTGGGAATAGTGTCAGAGGTTATCGGCAGGATATTCTGTTGGCTGACAATGGGATTTCTGCATCGGCGGAGTTGAGGTTTCCGATTGTTGGTAGGTCCGATCGAGGTTTAGGAGTTTTACAAATTGCCCCTTTTGTTGATGCTGGCACGGTTTGGAATAGTTCGGGTATGGAAAATTCTGAGCGTCAATTTTTGATGTCTGTAGGTACGGGTTTGCGGTGGGAATTGGGTGATAGTATGTCGGCTAATTTTTACTGGGGTATTCCTTTAGTTGATGTGAATTCGAGAGGGAGAACATGGCAAGAAAAAGGTTTACATTTTTCGGTTCTATCCAGGTTCTCTTTTTGAGACCAGTTCGTCAGAGATTCCGCCGAAGTTTGAGGCTATTTACTATCCTATTTGTTGTTGGATTCATAGCATTCTTTGCGGTAAATGTCAAGGCTCAATCTATAGCAGTCAACAGTCAACAGTTAACAGTTAACAGTCAACATCATTCCGGTAAAACCGGAATTGGTAATGAGTCGCGATCGCCCCAAGCATGGGAAAATTTAGCTAGAACCAGTTATGCTGCTGGAGAGTTTGCAGAGGCTGCGAAGTATTGGCGGCAAGCTGTTGCGGGTTTTGAGGTGGGGGGAGATTGGTTGAATCAGGCGATCGCCCTGAGTAATCTTTCGTTGACATATCAACAGTTGGGGCGTTGGGAAGAGGCAAATAGTGCGATCGGCAAAAGTCGCAGTTTGTTACCGCAGGAGTCTAGGGTAAAGTCATTAGTGGAATTAAAGGCGATCGGGCAAATTCTCGATATTCAATCCAATGGAGAATGGGAACAAGGACAAATCAATCTTGCTTTGCAAACAGGGAAGCAAGCAACGAATATTTATGTTAAATTAAAGGATAATTTAGGCTGGAAACGCAGCCTAATTGCTCAAGTTAAAACCTTGCAAGAATTAGGTTTATATCAGCAAGCTTGTCAAGCAATCATCCCAGTTGTCGAATCAAACAATTCCGAAAACTTCGTCATTCCCAGTCAGGATTGTCAGCAGTTAATTACTGAAAAATTAGTAACAATCAAACGAAGTGTCAAAACGCCATCAAATCCGACTTTGAAAAACATCCAAATTACCGGGGCGCGTCTCCTTGGCGATGTATGGAGACAGCTTGGTTATTTGAAAGAGTCTCAACAGTTGCTGGAAGAATTAGAGCGAGTTGTGACTCAACAAGAATTTCCTCAAGAACAAGCTTTGGTGTTACTAAGTTTAGGTGATACCTATCAATCTCTGGGAAATAGAAACAAATTTTTGTCTGTATCAGAAGATAACAATTATAAAAAAGACTACGAAAATGCTATAAATTTATATAAAAAATCTATAAATGTGACCGCGAATAATTCCTTTCTCAAAGTCCAGGCACAACTAAATTTATTAAGTCTTGTAGTTAAGCGTAAAAGTGAATTTACGGGAAATGCAAAGGAAATCCAACAATTGCGCTTAGAAATTTTATCTCAATTGAGTAAGTTGCCGCGAAGTCACAAGCTAGTTTATGCGGAAGTTAGTTTGATGAATAGTTTAGTTGACCTCAAAAAACAACTAGAAACTCCTAATAATGTTTCAAATTCGTCTAACGTAAATTCAGAAAAGATATTGAATTACTGTTTGCCAAATTCTGCAATTGTGGCTGAAAGTGTGCTGGAAAATATTGAGTTTGTGTCTTCGGGAGAAGTTGGTAGATTGGGTGCAAAGGCGATCGCATTGGCTAGGAATTTGGGCGATTTCAGGGCAACAGCCTATGCTTTGGGCAATTTGGGTACCGTGTATGAAAAAAATCAGCAGTGGCTGGAGGCTCAACAGTGTACGGAACAAGCTTTGTTGTTGTCGCAGAATGTTCAGTTAAATGCGCCGGATCTTGCCTATCAGTGGCAGTGGCAATTGGGGCGGATTCGTCGGAATGGGGAGGCGAAGGATGTTGACGGTGCGATCGGGGCTTATACGGCTGCATTTAATACGTTACAGTCGCTACGCAACGATTTGGTGCCGATTAGTCGGGATGGACAGTTCGATTTTCGCGATAAAATAGAGCCTGTTTATCGGGAATTTGTGGACTTGTTGTTGCAGGGGGAGAAGCCTAGTCCAGAGAATTTGAAGCAAGCGAGGAATGTGATTGAGGCGCTTCAGGTGGCTGAGTTGGATAACTTTTTTAGGGATGGTTGTGTCGTGGTGAATAAGGCAGAAGAGATTGATGCGATCGCGGATAAATACGATCCGACAGCAGCAGTTATCCATGCAATTATTTTACCAAATCGTTTGGCAATTATCTTGAAGTTACCAGGTCAATCGGAATTAGAGTATCATGTGACTGCTGTCTCAGAAGAAACTATCAGAAATACTTTAAAAAAGTTGGGAGGGTATCTGGAAGAAAGGGGGAAAAATCCTGATGTAATCATAACAGCCAAACAGTTGTATCAATGGGTTTTTAAACCCATTGAATTATCGATTGATAAAAACTTGAATGTTGAAACATTAGTTTTTGTATTAGACAGACCTTTGCAGAAGATTCCAATGACTATTCTCCATGATGGAAAGCAGCATCTCATTCAAAAAAAATATGATATTGTTCTAGCTCCTGGCTTGCAGCTTACAAATGCTAAAGAAAGGCAAGATACTCGATTCAAAGATATCAAACTTTTCGCAGGTGGTGTCGATGAAAAACAGCTACCTATCGAAGATGTAGAATTTGAAGCCATTAAAAATTTAAAAGAAGAGATTAATGGTATAGATAAAGTTATGCCAGTAAAAAAACGGCTTTTAAATTCAGAATTTACTATCGCTAAAATTCGCCAACTTATTGCTTTAGAAAACTATTCAATCATTCACATAAAAACCCACGGTCAGTTTAGTTCTCAACCCGAAAAGACATTTCTTGTTGCCTATAGAAGCTTCCTGAGAAGTAAAGATTTGGATAATTTGGTCAAAACTGGTAGCGAAGGCGATCGCCATACTATTGAGTTGCTCGTACTCAGTGCTTGTCAAACAGCAAAAGGAGACGATCGAGCCACTCTGGGTTTGGCGGGACTGGCGGTGCGATCGGGTGCTCGGAGCACTCTGTCAACCTTATGGAAAGCAGATGATGAAGCGACTACTAAGTTGATGGTACACTTCTACAATGAATTACGCAAACCAGGGATGAAAATGGCTAGGGCACTCCATACCGCTCAAAAAATCCTGATCGAGCAAGACGGATATAAAGATGCTCGTACTTGGGCAAACTATGTTTTAATTGGCAATTGGCTTCCCTTAATTTCTCAATAATCAACAATCATTTAAGAATTATTTGGAAATGATAACTGGACCTGTTAATGGTTCTTGAGCCAAATTTGACAAACCAACAGATTTCAATAAATCTGTCCATTCTTGCTTGAGCTTAGTATCTTGTGGAGAAGCGAGGAGGCGGTTAGCTAAATTATTCACAGCATCATACCAAATCTCTGGCGTTGCCGTATTTATTTGATTAGTTGTGATAGGCGTGGATGCTATCCGCTTCACCCATCCGTCCGTTTCTATATCCGGTGCGTTACTTGTAGAACCTTTGCATTTAAACTTTAAGTACCAACGATAAAAATTCCCTGTTTCCAAGGAATTTTTCGCAGATAAGGGAAGGCTGATACTCACAATTCCCGGTATTTTCGGCATCATAAATTGAGTTTGGTAGACATAATCTGTTTCATCTCTGTTGAGTACCGAAAACTCTGTGGAGGTTATATCTTCGGAAGTATAGGGAACATAAAACCACAACGTGAGACGTTCAGAAGTGATGGTTCCCAGGCTATTAGCAGGAACAATAGCAGTAAGTGGTTGACTTGTCTTTTTACAGTTCGGATTGGTCGGGTCTAGGTCTCCGCCTCGCACTCTTCGCCCTGGAGGGGGGTCTTTGTCAGGAGGTTTCTCTGGGTTTTGAGTGACCAGAACGCTAAAAGAAGTTTGTAGCCAGCTAGAGTAGGGCGTAATGCCAATTAGTATAGTCCCGATCCCGAAAGCTAATTTAAAATGGAATGGGTGCATCTTGATTCATGTATGCCGGGGTAGTTATAGGTGTTTTTGCTCCCTAGACACAGTATAGAGGACCAAAGTTCCTCCGGTGGTAAACAAAGCTAAAACTGACGGGACAAGTGGCATCCAGCCTCCTCTGTGCAGGATGGCGAGGCAAAGGTAATAGATGATGCAAGTCGCTAAGCCAGTAGCTAATATCAATTGTAAAGGCGATCGAAACCGCCAAACTAAAAGTCCTCCACTCAAGGCAAACACCCAAATAAAAACAGTATCTCCCCACTGAATAAAACTCCATTGTGGCAACACCCACAATAAAGGACGATTAGGTTTATCAATAACAGCACTAAGAATTTGGCTAACCATGTGAGCATGAACCCATACTGTCGCCATTCTCCCATAAGGAGTATCTACCTCTTCCTTTCCTCTAGGGTCATTAACACCAATCAAAACAATTTTATCTTTGATTAAATTACGGCTAACTCGTCCTTCGATAACTTCTGTAAGAGTTACTTTTTGGGCTGGCATGGGGTTGGCGCGGTAATTCAACAGGATTTGGTCGCTTTCACCTAATTTTTGATAACCGCCAGTCTGAGAGCCAAGGGGTTGTAAAATAATTTTACCAAATCTCCACTTGTCATTTTCTTGAGTTATCGGTTGAATATTTTCTCCATATATAAATCGGTATGCTAATTTTAAGCTCAGACTAAACGGCGAAGGGCAAGAAGAAGGAAACCGCTGAGGATTATAGGATAGCAGTTGGCGGCGTACCATGCGACCGTTGTTGTCGTGCCGATCGTCAATTTGTAAGTCACTAAATCCTATTTGATCTTTGATTTGCTTTTCTGATAATTCAGAGGCAGGTGGATAACCTTTTTGATTGCCATCGCCAAATGCACACACACCTAAAAGATTGGAATTCTTAAATTGGGCGATTAAAGCTTCTCTACCTGGTTGTTGAGGTTGATAGCGATGCAAAGTTAAGCCGATCGCCCGTGGCTCATTCTGTTCTATTTTCTCGATAAGTTTAGCTACAGTCGCATCCTTGACTGGATTGCCATATTTATCCAGATCGCTACCTGTAATCTCAACAACTAAAAGGCGCGGATCGATCGCCTCTGATTGGCGTTGCCACATTAAATGATCGTAAGCAGGTAATTCTAAAGATTCTAACAATCCCATCCACCGCACTCCCATCACAGCACCCGTGACTAACACACTAGCCACCAACACAGTGCGAAGATTGCGCCAAATCGAAACACGCTGCCGCTCTTCCTCATTCCCCCTCAGCAACTCATCCCAAGTGGGAGACTCCACAGCCAAGTGCTCATAAATCATCGGTAGCCAACTAGCAAAAGGATATTCACCCTCCATCCCGTGCAGCTTTTTCCGCGCCTGCAAAACTGAGTCCGGCAAAGACTTCTTCTCTCTAGCAAACGCCTGTAAAAAATACTTCAAAAAGTTTTGAGCAACTTCATCCGGGACTAGCTCTCGCATAGCAATCACGGCTGGAATTTGCAGCGAAGCCAGTTCGTTTACTAATCCCATGCCATCACAAGAATTGAAAATTGCTAATTTCAAGCCGTGCTTAATTGCATTTTCTAAACCATACTTTAAATCTTTAATCGATATACTTTCAGTTTCACTCAGAGCCAGCTTACCTTGACTGTAATCATCTGTACTGGAACTATGACCTGCAAAAAATAAAATATCCCAATTCTGCTTCCATAACTCGTCATTAAGCTTACTGCTATTAATAGCCACTAAGGGTATAATTTCGGCTTCATTCGGATCGATAAATTCTTCTAGTGACTTTAAATCTACCAGGATATCTATGCCTTTACTAGCTCCCAAAATTACTAAAACTCTAATTTTATCTTGAGGACTAATTAACTGGGTATTAGATATTGCCTGAAAACTGCTAATCACAGGTTCAACTTCAAACTGTTGAAATTTCTCCCATAAATGCCAAGGCAAACCCCATAAATCGACATCATCTGTTTGAATAATGAACCTGACCTTAGACTTACCTTGATGTTTAGCGTTCTCGTGACTTAATACTTCTATGATTTTATCTCGAATTGGATGAAAATCCCGATCGCCAAAAGTGAGCCAAGTATTAATATTATTTTCTAGGGTGTCTCCTAATTCTTTGATCGAGTAATGTACAATTTTACCCTTGTTGATATGCTCTAATTTGCGAGAACGACCTAAATTGCAATCTCTTCGACAGGTATTAAAATGGTCATAGCTTTTTTTCAAATCTTGAGCTGGGGGTAAGTACCCATGAGTTGAAACATTCATAGAGTTAATGCTATCACCGATTCTGAGGGTGACAGGATAGCGTTGGTCTCTATCAAGATTGCGTATTTCCAAAATTACGAGCTTGCTCATCGCCTTTTACCTTCTGATACTAATTGAACTAAATGATGAAATCCTCTGTGATGCTAAATCCATCACAAGCGACTTTTACCTGGAAACAATCGCCGACAGCAGCCGTAAATTCATAATTGGGGATATTCTTTCTAGAATTCTGAGCCTTTTCTTTCCAGAAAACTTCGCCTTCTTCATCTAGGATAATTAATTCGAGATTTGGCGGCAGAGTTTTCGATGTTGTTGATGGCACGGGCAATACCCGCAACTCAATATTAGTTTTATCGGTTCCTTGAGGTAACAGAGTTATTTGCAGCACAACATGAACAGTATCAAGCTGTATTGTTAATTCCATAATCTTACCAATTCTCACCCCCGCAGCGGAATTCTTGGGGTCAAGTTTTCCTAAACTCAGAGCAGCTTGGCGTTTCAAGATATCGTTATCATCTTGGGTAGTTTGCAGCAACTGTGTCAGTGCGGAAATTGCCTCCTGATTTCCAACCCCAACGCCACCTAATAATTCAGCAGCCCGCAATTGATTGCTTTTATTGCGCGATTGCAATAAGTCAAGCAATGTCGGAATTCCCTTCTGACTACTCGATCCACCATACCGATAGCCTCCACCTTCCATCGCATACATGAAACCAGAATCTAAGATTCCAAACCTCTCAACTATGTCATCAATCGCCTCCCACCCAGCTTGAATATAAGTATTTAGCCGCTCAACTAAATTTGCTTCACTTTGAACCACCACAGAGGGCGCAGCAGCTAATACTGGTTCCTCAATAATTCCTAAACGCTGATTATACAGTTCTTGCCTGCATTCATCATTATTCAAGAAAGATGCCCACTGTGCAAATGGGACTAGCAGCCGAGGAGAATATACCGATAAATTACCCAAAGTATGTAATAATTCAGTCGATTCCAGTTCGGATAAGCTTGGCAATGGTGGGACTTTTTGTTGCAAATTCAAGCCTAGAGTTATGTCCATGACAAGGAGAGATTTGGTTAATTCCTGTGTTGACAAAGCATAAGTGCGATCGCCCGCATTATACCTACCTTCATGCTTCAGTTGGCGATGCGTTGCAAAACCCAACACTTCCATCCAGGACTCCTCATCATCATCCCCATCCAAATTCACCTGCACCGACAGGTAATAATCAGCAGTCCAATTAGGCATATCAACCCATTCCTGCGGCACAAATAATTCCTCCAAATCTCCCTGATCACTGGGAATTAACACTAATCTAGTATCACCAATTTCAATGGCAGTGCCATTGACAAATTCCCAAATACTAGCAATATCCTGACGTTTCCAGACTGAAGGTTGAGGCAATCCTTCTTCTGCCAGCAACTCTGTAATCCACTGCATAAAGGTCTTTAAACAAACGCCATTGAGATACGCATTGTAACGAGAAATCGGATTAGAATGATCTTGAGCTTGATGCCATGCAGTCTCTTGATCTGCTTGGTCAATTGTCAATCGCACGAGGCAAGAATCACTAGAATCAACGAGTTGTAATTTGGTTAAGTCAAACATTGGTTTATTCTCCTTTTTCAGTAACTATCAAATTTTGTAAGCATTCTTCGACAATTTTATCAATTATCTGGTGGGAATCGTCCATCTCTAAAGATAGATTTAGAGTTCGACAAGCCGCCGATATTTTAGAGTGATAAAAACTCTTTAGCCACTCTTCCACACACTCCTTTTCCCAATGAGGCAGTTCCTTGATTAAATGTGCCTGTAACTTGTGCTGAGAGACAGCAATTATGGCATTCACCTCGAATAAACTAATACCAAAGTGAGTGGCAATGTTTTGTTCATTTACCTTTTCGCCATAGCGCAGGAACAAAATTTGTTGCTCTTCAGATCCAAGTTCTTTTGTTGCTTGAACTAAAGCTGCTTCAATTAAATCTGAGTGCCGGGGTGCACAGAAATCTTTATGTAGCCATTCAACTACATAATTTCTCACCCATTCATGGGGTTGTGATTTTTGAATCAAAGTTTTTAGTAGTTGATTCTTAATAGTAAGGAGACGACGACAAATGGCGGATTGGCTGACTCCTAATTTAATTTTTAGTTGCTTTTGCTTTAGGTTTGCACCGTAATAAAGCAGGAGAATTTGGTGTTGATCTGGCTTGAAGCGATCGAGTTCTTTGTGGAAAGCAGATTGAGTTTCTTCAAACTGTGAATTTGATTCTGAATCTGATTCTTCAGCTTCAAAATTAATATCTTCTGGCTGTGAATCATCCAAGCATCTTTCACTGTCTTGTTTAATTTGATCGTATTCTTGTATGGAACTAATGCAAATTTTCATCCAAGCTTGCATTTGCTCTGTGCTAATATTTGAACCTGCGGAAACTTCATGGGGAGCTGAAGAAAGAAACTTTTCTGCATTGTAGCAGTTAGCCGCAGCTTGAAAGTCTTCGCTGTCAGGCTCTAGCCATTTATCCCCTGATTTTCTGAGTAAGGGATTACGAACTTTGTTAAAATTATAAACTGGTTGAAAGTGTTTGCGTGCAAAGATATATTGAGAAATATAAGGCTCTTTATGTCCAGATCTTTGCAGCGCTTCCCGAAGTAGTTTTTCTGAGGTTTTACCTAGCATTCGCCACGGTGAAAATTTACCAATATTTTGTTGATTTTGGATCTCCTTAATCAAGATTCCTTGAATATAAGTATCTAGCAAAGCCTGACTATCATCATAAGATTTCAGTAACTTGACAAGATTGTCAGAATTATGAATGAAAATGCGAGCTGATGATAAATAATCTTCCCAAGAGCTAATTTTTGATATAGAGGATACTTTTTTAGTTGCATAATAGCAGCTTGTTTCAAGGTAACTCATTAAATGATGTAAGGCTAATTGCTTGCTATTTTGACGTTCCCATTCTTGAAGAATAGGTGAAGCATCAATGGCGATGGTTTTCCAGAATTCTAGTATATTTGTAATTCCATTAGGCTGGGAACAAAACTGTGCAAATACCTCGTTATTTCTTGCGTACAACTCAAAGTTACGATTGAGATGAAGAGCATTATTCCACTGAAAATATTTACGAGAATTATCAGTATTCAGTGTCAAATATGTGCAAAAAATGTCGCTGTTATTTAGACGTTTTGGTAATGTGGGAATGTTTTCCTGATTAGAGGATTTGGACATCTTGGGTGATTCTCCAATAGTAATAAAGAAAGAATTTAAGGCTGATGCACTGTTAACTGTTAACTGTTAACTGTTAACTCGATTTTACCAGGAGGATGAAACGCGGATTTGAAAGATCGCACCTAATTCCCCTGTACAAGGGGCCCAGATGTTTGTGAGCGATCGATCGGCTGTGGGAGTAGCTTGAGCATAGTGGCTGCGGTGCTGTGTGTGTGTACTATTAACTTATTGGGATGACCGATCGCAATTTATGAGGGTTGCTCTCAGTTTTTTCCCTAACATTCTCTCTGAGGAAGCAGTCTTTAGTGCATCACTCGGTTGCCGTCAGGAGTTGAAACTCTTTGAGGGTATGACTTTCAAGATATAAATGATTCAATCAAATTCTCAATAATTGTGCATTATTGAAAATAAATAATATTTTTTAAATTTCAAAACTGATCAAATCCTATCCCCCTATCCCCCCAGGGCTGTTTCATTTATGAGAGCTTAAGTTTTTAGTCAAAATTGGCGATCGAGGCTAAGCTTGAACCAATAGGACAATCTAGCCGATATTAAACAAATGCTTTATTCATTTAAACCAAACTCAAAAACCAAAGTCCGCGTTTTAAAACAATTAGCAGCGGCTGTTTCGGCTGCTCTAGCTTTGGGCGCAACAACCAGCTTAAAACCCTCGCCCGTATTAGCTGCTAGCGATATCCCCCCTGCAAGTCAAATTTCGACTCAGCTAGCCGCCAAACCTCAGATAGTATTGAAACAGCTACCTCAAACCACTGTTGCTGTGCAGACAGTGCAGATGGACTTATTCGGCTCAATTGTACCAATTGCGATCGGCGGTGCGATTATTATTTGTATACCGCTATTTTTTGGTGGATTGGTCGTAATTGGCGATCGCGAAGTTGGCATTGTCAGTAAAAAGTTTAGCTTTGGTGGCAAGTCTTTACCACCGGGTGATTTAATTGCCTTAAACGGAGAAGCTGGATATCAAGCTGATACTTTACCACCCGGTTGGCACTGGGGTTATTGGCCTTTGCAGTACAATGTTCGCAAAGAGTCCCTAACTGTGGTTCCACAAGGTGAAATTGCCTTAATTATCGCAGCAGGTGGTCAGTCGATTCCGCCACAGCGCATCCTCGGCAAAGTCACGGAATCTGATAATTTTCAAGATGCTCGTAAATTCCTGAAGAGCGGTGGTGAAAAAGGTCGGCAACTGGGAATTTTAACTGGAGGTAGCTATCGAATTAATACCGCACTGTTTACGGTAATTACAGCAACAAATGCTGCCAAACATGGGATGACAGCGGAACAGTTGAAGCTGTACAAAATTGCTCCTGACAAAGTGGGAATAGTCACCACTTATGACGGCGTTCCGATTCAAGATGGCGAAATTGCTGGTGCGATTATTCCGAATCATGATAATTTCCAAAACGCGCAGAAATTTGTCAACGGCGGGGGGCGGCGCGGTTTGCAGGAACAGGTTTTGCTTTCCGGTTCGTGGAACTTGAATCCTTGGTTTGTCGGGGTGGAACAAGCTGCGATGACCGAAATCCCGATCGGCTATGTCGGTGCAGTTATTTCCTATGTTGGTCAAACGTCGGAAGATGTGAGTGGCGCTGCTTTTACTCATGGCAATTTAGTAAATGTCGGGAATAAAGGGGTTTGGGTGACACCTCTTTATCCGGGGAAACATCCGCTGAATACTCGCATTTTGAAGGTAGAGTTAGTGCCGACTACAAATATTGTTTTGAATTGGTCTAGCAAAACGGAACGGCACAGTTATGATTCTCAACTTTCATCTTTGACTGTGCGATCTAGAGACGGTTTTGCTTTTGATTTAGAAGTAGCTCAAATTATTCATGTCGGTGCTTTGGATGCTCCGAAAGTCATCTCTCGCGTGGGTTCGATGCAGAATTTAGTTGACCATGTTTTGCAGCCGACTATTGGGAATTATTTCCGTAATTCGGCTCAAGCTTATTCTGTGTTGGATTTTCTCTCTGCAAGGAGCGATCGCCAAGCGGAAGCCGCCGAGTATATCAAAGCGGCTTTGCGTACCTATGATGTGCAAGCAATTGATACTTTGATTGGGGATATTTTGCCACCGGGAGAGTTGATGCAAACTCAAACCGATCGCAAAATTGCGGAAGAACAATGTAAGACTTATGAGGTGCAGCAATTGGCGCAAACTCAGCGGCAACAATTGGTGCGGGAAACGGCGCTGGCTGAGATTCAGCAAGAGATGGTGAAATCGGAACAAGGTGTGAAGATTTCGGAGTTGAAAGCGAATTCTCAGGTGAAACAAGCTCAAGGTGAAGCTGAGTCGATTCGGGTGAAGGGAAATGCTCAAGCTTCGGCTTATCACGCGGGTGTTGTGGCTTTGGGGGGTTCTGGTTATACGGCTTTGCAGTTAATGCAAATTATAGGCGATCGCCATGTGCGAGTTGTGCCGGATGTTGCGGTAAGCGGTAATGGTAGCGGTGGTGGTTTGGTTGATGGTTTGCTGGGAATGATGATGTGGAATCAAACTAGCAAAAATGGTGAAAATGGTGGGGAATTACCTGTAGGTAAGTTACCAAAATCTGAGTCTCCTGTTTTGGAACCTGCGGCGAATTTACCAGTAGCAAAAGTGCCTTCGGTGAAGCCTCCAGCATCTCGTGCTAATTCGCCAGTGGCTAAGTCTGAGGCTGATATTGAGTCGTTGTTTGATGAATTGCCGTTTGACGATCGATCTTTTAGTTAGGCTGTGTAGTTTATAGGATAGAATACTCAGATACCCTGACTTATTTAAGAAATCAGGGTATCTAATTATCTCGATCGATAATATCTTTACTTTTCACTCCAAGCACTGATAAACTCTATTTGATTTTGCATTCCTGCCGCTGATTTGGCAGAAATTAGACTCAAAAGGCGACGCATTTGTTCTCCCACTGAATAATTTTGCTGTCCTAAAATAATTCCTGCATGAGAATCTCCTCTTTCTAGCCAATTGGTATGGATTCTATAAAAATCCCTAATGTTGAAACTATAAATTACCCTTTGATTAGTAAAAGCCCAAATTAATTGCTCTTCATCGCTGCGAGATAGCATCCCTGTTTCGGCAACTGTAATGACATCTACACCACGACTTTGTAAAGCTTGCAATAGTTTTTTACTTCGTGAATCTTCATCTAAGTAAAGACGAATTTGGCTCATGCTTTCTCCTGCATTTTTAGCTTATTTAATGCTGCCAAACGTTCATATTCTGCTTGTTCAGCCACTAAATCTGCTTCTATTTCTGCTCGATTTGCGTGATAATAAGTCAGTGCAGCATAAACCTGCGCTAAGGTGAGATGATCCAGATCCGCTGCTATTTCCTCAGCACTATTACCTTGTTTGTATAAGACTACGATTCGCTGTACCGATGTGGCAGTACCTGCAATAATAGGGATGCCACCGCGAAGGTGCGGATCGCGGATAATCAAAGTGCCAATATCAGTTAAAGTTGGCATAAGTGAATCTGGGGTTAAAAATTATAACTTAAGTATAGCATAAATTTATTAAATTTTTGAGCTATAATCAAATCAACCTGTCCTAAGTTTTCCATAAGATCAGAAGCAGGAGGATTTGCTATGTTAACTACTGTTCGAGAAGTTTACGATCGCGTTCTGTCTACCCTTTCACCAAAGGATAGACTGCGCTTGGCAACTCTTATTCTCAACGATTTGGTGCAGCAAAATCTATCGGTTGTCGATGAAAGCGAGACTTGGACTGAAGAAGATAAACTCGATATAACGACATTTTCTTTGCAATACGCGGCCACCATTTTTTCTGAAAATGAGGAGATTTAATAGTGCCTTTTAATCCTGCTGCACATCCGGGTAAATCGGGCGCATAAGCTGAATAGTTATTCGGTGTTTTTTCGATCGCAATTGCATAACGCATCATTTAGTCTCGAATTTAGAGTAGATTAGGACTTACGCACTGACCAAAGAAACCGGGTTTTTACCGAATCTGCGCGCTACAACCAAATATTTCGTAAAAAACCCGGTTTCTGAGCCCCAAACAGTTTGTGTTGGCCAATTGGTATCACCCGAATTTCGCGAGTCTGTTGTTTGAAGAGTAAACCCCCGCGTAGCAGGTAATGAAATGACCAAAAGCCGATAACTTCCTAGAAAAAGGTTCGAGAATAAATACTTAAAAAGGGGCTGAAATGGCTATAGATTACAGCTTACAGCTCTTGATGCGAGAGAAGAGAGAACCATACAACCAACCCTAACCACCCCAACACTCCAACAACCCAACCCAATCCTTCTCCCTCCCACGCAAACACACGCGCACACGACGGCAGGTGCCCCGGTGGTGCTTGCTTTAGATTAAACGTCAGGTCATCGTACTTCAACCAATCTTTTCTCCCCTTTCTCCTCTTTCGCCAACCGACACGATCGCCTAGCTTGCATTCAGTGTCATAATCAACTTTACCACCAACTTCCAACCAGATTTTTTTCTGGACGCTAAAGCCAAAGTGACCCTGACTGTATTTTACCCACAATTGGTCGATCGTCCGCAAATCATCGCCAGGAAAATTCTCGATCGAGTTCGTATGGAACCAACCTTCCTTCTCCCGACTAGCAGCTTTTAACATCACCTTGAATGTTTCCCTATCCGCCTCTTTCCACTCCCCTGTGGTCAATAAATCCCGGAGACGAGTATAGTCAACACCCCGCGCTGATTTAAGCAAATCTGGTGATGATTGAGGTGATGATTTAGGTGATGGTTTTGGTGGAGGTGTTTGAGTTAATTGATTACCAAGCGCCTGCAAAACTTCAGTAGCAGATTGATAACGTTTCTTACTAGCAGGTTGAATCATTTTATCTAAAATCTGACCCAATTCCGAACTAACAGATGTTTTCAAGTGTTCTCGCCAAACCCACTCAAACTCGCTCACATCAAATAATTCAAGCGGTTCAACCTGAGTTAACAGACATAGACAAGTCACACCTAAACTATAAATATCACTAGCATAAATAGCTTTTCCTGCTGCTTGTTCTGGTGCTGTATATCCAGCACTTCCGATCATTGTTCCCGTTACCGCTAAAGCTGTTTGAGTCGCATATTTTGCCGCGCCAAAGTCAACTAAAACTAATTCACGATTTGACCTCAAAATAATATTTTCTAGCTTGATATCTCGGTGAATGACTTGGCGAGAGTGAATGAACTCAAACACTGGCAATAAATTATTAAGCAAGTCACGAATCTGCGTTTCGCTAAAATATCCCTCAGATTTTAGTGCTTGGGCTAAATTTTCACCGTCGATGAACTCTTGTACTAAATACTGCTGTCCATCTTGACTAAAATAGGCTAATAAGTCAGGAATTTGAGGATGTTTCCCCAACTGTTCGAGGCGTACTGCTTCAAGCTCAAATAACTCAGTGGCTTTCTGGATGCTAGAAGTGCCTTGAGCTTGCGGATAGAATTGTTTAATAACACAGGGAGGTTTAGAGGGTTTATACTCGTCAACCGCGAGAAAAGTGCGCCCAAAGCCCCCTTGTCCAATAATTTTTCTGGCTCGGTAGCGATCGCCCAATAGCAGTTTATTACCACACTTTTGACAAAAGTTTGTAGTGCCGGATGGGTTTTGGTTGAGGCAATCAGGGTTTAGACACTGGCTCATAAGCATGGCAGGTTGTTTAAATTCTATTTAGTTGCTAATTATGATAAACTGTCTCGCCTTTAAAAAGCAATGAAGAGGAAGCATTCTCAGGATTTACGCACTCCGATTCAAGAAACCGGGTTTTTAGAGAATCTCTCGGTGACAATGCGTATTATCATCAAAACCCGGTTTCTGGACTAAAGTCCTGACTACAAACAAAAATATGGTTCTAAATTCAAGCAGTTTTTTTAACTGGATGCAGCGGAAAGAAAACAGCCGGAGAGACGCTGAAAAACTCTGCAAGTTTTTGGATGTTTTCGGTGGTAACTTGGCGCTTTTCATGCAGGATATCTGAGACAATAGACTCGGTTTTAAAAATATAAACTAGGTCTTTTTGTCTCAGTTCAAATTCTTCGATTAAAGCCTTTAATAATTCTATGCCGTAAATATCAGGTATGGCTTCTAAAGTTTGCTCGTACTCATAAACTAGGGTTCCTAGTACATGGAGGTAATCGCGTTCGTCTGGAGTCAGTTCGCCTTTATCTAACAAAGAGTCGATCGCTTTTTAAGTAGCAATTAATTCCTCCTCAGCATTTATAGGTCGTGGAGGAAATGCTTGTAGTAGTTCGATATAAGCGCTAGAGTTTTTCATTTTATTATTCAATATAGCATTTATCAGGTAAATTAGGTACTCTTGGGCATCGGTCATAGTTTGTCCTTCTTATTTGTACCGATCGCAGTACAATTAAATAATATTGCATAGGAAGGACTCCACTGATGTCAGAACCGTTTTCGATTGAGATTAGCGATCGCATCTGCACCCACATGAACGAAGATCATGCTAGCGCTGTAGTGCTTTATGCTCAAGCATTTGGCGACAAACCAGATGCAACATCGGCTCAAATGCTGGCTATTGACGCCAATGGTATGGATTTAACCGCCCAAGTCAATGGCGAAACTTTGCCAGTCAGAGTTAAATTCGAGCGCACTTTGAAAGATGCTGAAGATGCTCACCACACTCTGATTGAAATGCTGAAACAAGCTCGAAAAGTTGCTAAATAGCCAAGAGTCTCTTATTCTGTTATAATTTTAAAGTTCGTAGTAAAAACTTTAGTCTTTTTAAAATAGTTTATAAGGACTAAAGTCTTGACTACGAACTGTATTTTTAATCTGATATCTTGCACCATTGTCAGCAACAGGCAAGATGCCTGTTCCACAAAGATTCTATTTTCTTGTGGAACAGGCATCTTGTGTCAGCAACAGGCAAGATGCCTGTTCCACAAAGATTCTATTTTCTTGTGGAACAGGCATCTTGTGCAACAGGCTGTCCGGCCTGTTCCACAAAAATTCTATTTTCTTGTGGAACAGGCATCTTGCCTGTTCATAAAAGGCTAATTGAGAATGGTGCAATATCTCAGTTTAATCAAACTTAAACTTTACTCTAAGATTTTAAATAAAATGACAGCAGATTCCATTCAAATAAAAGTAGGCGATGCGGTTAATTGCGATCGCAATAACCCTTTCGAGGCACTGATAAAACGACTGGATTTGATGATTCGCGCCCACTATTCGCTGCTGTATATTGTGGGTGCAGAAGAGGAACCTGTGGAAGCGGTAATTGCTCAAGTAGCGCTGTTTGTAACTCCTGCGCGCCGGGTGTTGTTCTGGGATATCGTGCGTGGCTGGGAAGATAACGGTTCTGGGAAAGGTTCGGTGATGGCGGCGCTCGATCGCATCGGTAAGACTGCTGTGGAAGAATATACCATATTTGTGTTGCGGGACTTGCACCCAGTTTTGAAATATCCCTACACCGAAAAAAATGCCCCGGTAGTCCGAGAATTACGCAATTTAACGCGGGAATTGAAGCGCAGCAAGAAAACAATCATTTTGACTTCCCACGCGCTGGAATTGCCGGAAGAATTGCAGGAAGAAGTGACAGTAATTGATTTCCCTTTACCGAATGTTCAGGAAATCGAACATTTAATTTCCCACGTTGTTACCAAGCCGGAACAGTTGCAAGTTACGAGTTTAGCAAGGGAACAGTTAGTTAAAGCTTGTCAAGGTTTGAGTCGTGCTAAAATCGGACGAGTTTTAGCTAAAGCTTTGGCGGCGAAAGAGCAGATTAATGAGTCAGATATTGATGGAATTTTGGAGGAGAAACAGCAAGCCATTCGTCAAACAGGAATCTTGGAGTTTTTCACTTCTCAAGAATCTCTGAATAGTGTGGGCGGATTGGAGAATTTGAAGCTGTGGATCAAGATGCGGAAAGATGCTTTTACCGATGAAGCCCGACGCTATGGGCTACCTAATCCCAAGGGTGTTTTATTGGTGGGAGTTCAAGGTACTGGCAAATCTTTGTCAGCGAAAATTATTGCCTCAGAATGGCGTTTGCCACTGTTGCGGTTGGATACTGGGAGGTTGTTTGGTGGGATTGTTGGGGAAAGCGAAAGTCGGGTCAAACAGATGATAGAATTGGCAGAGGCGATCGCACCTTGCGTTTTGTGGATCGATCGCATAGATCACCTTTTCGGTAATATGATGACTGGTGGCGATGCCGATTCTGGAACATCATGCCGGGTATTTGGCAGTTTGATTACTTGGATGCAGGAAAAAGCCAGTCAGGTGTTTATTGTCGCCACTGCAAATAATGTGCGGATTTTACCTGTCCAGTTGCTGAGAAAGGGCCGATTTGATGAAATTTTCTTTTTGCATTTGCCTTCAGAATTGGAACGTCAAGATATTTTTCAAGTGCATTTGCAGCGGCTGCGCCCGACTAGATTGCGGGAATTCGATTTGGGGGTTTTGGCGAAGCGGACTGAGAATTTTAGCGGTGCAGAAATTGAGCAGGTTGTAATCGATGGACTGTATCGAGCTTTTGGCACTTTTGTCAACGGCCAGCGGCGAGATTTGACGACGGAGGATGTTTTGAGGTCGATCGAGGATACAGTACCTCTAGTGGCGATCGCGCGATCGCAAATCGAGGATTTGAAGCGTTGGGCGGCCCAATCAGGAGCGAAAACAGCTTCTAATGATAGTCAATTAATTGATGAATTAAAACGCTATAGTCAGCGGGGCAGAAGGGATGGGTTCGATCATGATTAGGTCAAGTATGCTGTTACGCATTTAAACCACTAACGAGGTCTGTAGGGTGCGTCAGCTTGATCGCTTATGAGGCAAGGGAAACGCTGGGGGCTGACGCACCCTACAATACTATTTTAAATGCGTAACAGCTTATGCTATAATTGACAGATTAATCCTAATTTTTATGACGCGATTTATTCACGATCGTTTTGCGAAAGAATACCTGGAAGAACTTCTGTCACCCATTGGAACAGTCAATATCGGCAGAGATGTAACTTCCGAAGTCCGAGAAATTGATGTTTACTTCACTCCCATTACCCTAAATCCAGAATACTTAAAAACTCTGGGATTATTGGGAAAAATAGCAAGTACAACTGCTATTATTGAACCGTTTCGGAATCCTGCCAACGTCAGCGAAATTTGTAGCTGTTTGGGCAAGTTATTAGATGTGCGAGGTGAATTAGAACGACAATCTAGAAGAGAAAATACTCGCCTTGATGATTCTCAGTTACCCAAACTGTGGATTTTGATGCCCACAGCATCAAAAGCATTGGTGGATAGCTTTAATGCCAAGCCAGACACAGAGAATTGGATGGAGGGAATCTATTTTTTTGGCGAGTCTTTGCGAACTGCCATTGTGGCTATTCACCAGTTGCCAGAAACTCCAGAAACCTTGTGGTTAAGGATTTTGGGCAAAGGTAAAGTGCAGCAAAGGGCGATCGCTCAATTGAGCGCTTTACCAACGGACGATCCGTTGCGGATGATAGCGCTAGAATTATTGTATCGGTTACAGTCAAATTTAGTAACTGATATCCCACAGGAATTAGAGCCAGAAGAGCGGGAGTTAATTATGGCTATTGCACCACTTTTTCAGCAACAAATAGAAGCAGCACAGCAAAAAGCTAGAGAAGAAGGGCTAGAACGAGGGCTAGAACAGGGGCTAGAACGAGGGCTAGAACGAGGGCTAGAACGAGGGCTAGAACAGGGGCTAGAACGAGGGCTAGAACAGGGGCTAGAACGAGGTAGACAAGAACAACAGCGCTTAATTTTAGAAAGTTTTCTGCAAGTGAGATTTGGAGAATTAATCCCAAAAATGATGGTTGTTCTAGCGCCAATATCCAAGTTGTCTGCGACGGATTTTACTGTGTTGTTACTGGCAATATCGATGCTGAAAGTCGATGAATCAGGGCGGGAATCAGCGGTGAAATTATTAGCTGAAAGTGTCTTGAAAATGAGTTCAAATGAATTGGGCGATCTTTTGCCGATCGCCGTGACTAATTTATTGGGATTGTCTGTAGCAGAATTGGCACTATTTGTCGAACAACTACCGCAGTTATCGGCTGATGAATTGAGGGAAAGATTGGGCAAAACACCGGACTGAAATTTGTTTGAGTGCCGATCGAGGCGATCGCACCTTCTAGCCGCAAGGTCAAGCCAAAGGGCGATCGCGCTTTACCGAACCAACCCAGGCGGATACCACCCTAATTGAAGCATTAACATCCTCGTTACATTTCGTTACGATAAGGAAACAGAGAGCAAAAAACTCTCCCCCATAAAATCAGAGGTAGCTATATGAATGGTACATTTCGCGTCGGCAACCTGTTTGGAATTCCCTTTTACATCAACGCATCTTGGTTTTTAGTCCTGGGCTTGGTAACGTGGCAATACGGTGGCGCACTAGCTGCTATATTTCCCACATTAGGCCCCGTAGCGCCCTGGATGCTCGGATTATTCGCAGCATTGTTGTTATTTGCTTCCGTTATCGCCCACGAATTAGGACACAGTTGGGTCGCTATCAAACAGGGAATTGGCGTGAAATCGATCTCGCTATTTCTGTTTGGCGGATTGGCTAATTTGGAAAGAGAATCCAAAACTCCGGCTGAGGCATTTTGGGTGGCGATCGCAGGGCCGTTAGTTAGTCTATTACTATCGGGTTTGTTAACCGCGATCGGCATTGCTGCTGGTCTCACAGGCCCCGCAGCGGCCATCGTCCAACTTTTAGCTCAGATCAACTTAGCTTTAGCCCTGTTTAATCTGATTCCTGGTTTGCCCCTAGATGGTGGTAACATCCTCAAAGCGATCGTCTGGAAAATTACAGGTAATCCTTACAAAGGCGTAATTTTTGCTAGTCGCGTGGGTCAAATCATTGGTTGGATTGCTATTGCTACAGGCATATTCGGCAACATCTGGAATCTAGTAATCGGTTGGTTCTTGTTGCAAAATGCTGGTCAATCTGCACAATATGCTACAGTCCAAAATCAACTGGCTGGGCTGACAGCGGCAGATGCTGTGACTCCTGGAAGTCCGATCGTCTCCCAAGACTTGTCCCTCCGAGAATTTGCCAACAACTACGTGATTGGTAACGCTCAAAACTGGCGTCGGTATCTGGTGACAGATGATGCGGGACAATTGGTAGGTGCGATCGAGACTGATGATCTTAAAGCAATTCCTACGGGTAACTGGCCTTCTGTTCAAGTGAAAGAACTCCTAAAGGCGATCGAATTTTCCGCCACTGTCGAACCAGAATTATCCCTCCTAGAAGTCGTCACTCTCTTTGAACAACTCAAAGTCCAAGAACTCCCCGTCATTCGCGGCAACGGTGTCCTCGTCGGACTGGTAGAAAAAGCTGAAATTGCCAGACTATTAGAAAAACGAGCTCTTGGAAACCCTGCTTAATCATTGAGCCGATGATCCAAGCTATGGTTAGTGTTCACAACTCAATTAGGCTTAGGGTGCGGCATTCGCGAACCCTTACGCTGAAACGGAAAACCTTGTAGGGGCGAATGGCCATTCGCCCCTACGCACCCTACGCTGCGGAGTTTAAACCCACATTCCGCACCCCCAACTGGCACATACGCGAATTGAGGCGGTAAAAGT
>NZ_NXIB02000119.1 GCF_002412335.2 Tychonema bourrellyi FEM_GT703 | reverse complement strand
CCCATGCCCCATGCCCCATTCCCCATTCCCTCACTCAAATCAGAAATACTATATATAGTTGCAATAATTAACCTATGCCTCAACAGCTACACTTCTTGTTTTTTGGTTGTTAAGTATCCCTCAAAACAAAAAATGTAACGAAATATTACAAAATGACGTTAAAACAGCATAGAGTCTTGACAGCAAAGAAAGAAGCCGCTATTCTGATATACATACCCGGGTAAGTCAATTCACAGTCCTATGCAAGAAAAGCAAAAAGTTACACTGTATCTTTCACCTGAACTGCATCGCCAGCTCAAAATCAAAGCCGCAGTCGAATCTGAACCGATGTCATCAATTGCAGAAAGGGCAATTGTCTTTTACCTAGGAAACTCCGAACTGGTTGACGAAGTAGAAGCCTCCTATGGACAAACCCATCGGGTATACACTTGTCCAGAATGCACGGGTTCAGTAGTAATGCGAGATGGAGAACTGGCATCGTTAACAAGTCAGCCAACCGTATTGGCTGAGCAGGAACTTCCAGTAAAGCAGGTGTCCGGCGTCAGCGCCAGCACAGCCCTACCGGGAGAGGAAGAATTAGTTCCCTGCTAAGAATGCCTTGCTAGCCGCAAGCGGTTAGAACTGAAAGTTTCAGTTTTCATCAGCTAATGGCAGCATTGAGATTCAGCAAAGATAGCACCGTCTCTAGTGGGTCGAGGAATATGCAAGAAGAGATCAGTATTCTAATCCAAGCTCAATATCCTCTGATCTACCTCGTGACATCCGAGGAAGAGCGGTGTGAGCAAGCAATTTCCGCAATAGCTAAAGCCAACAAGCCACAAGGACGAGTCTTCGTCTGGACTGTGACCCAGGGGATGATAGAGTACGGTCAACCTCGCACTAACCAGCAAAGCACTCTCTCGCCACAGGCAGCGATTGAATGGGCGATCAGGCAGCGGGAACCCAACGACAATGTGAGTATTTATATATTCAAAGACCTGCATCCTTTTAAGGATGATGCCACTGTCACAAGGTTGTTGCGGGATGCGATCGCCAGCTTCAAAGGAACACATAAGACTATTATACTGATGTCTCCTTTGCAGCAAATCCCGATCGAGCTAGAAAAGGAAGTGGTAGTGTTAGACTTCCCGCTCCCAGACATGAAGGAACTAAACCAAGTATTGTCTAGCCAGTTGGAGCAAACGAAGTCGCGACGGATTACCACAGAAGGGCGAGAAAAACTCTTGAAAGCAGCCTTGGGATTAACCAAGGATGAAGCCGAAAAAGTTTATCGCAAAGCCCAAGTTTGCAAGGGACGCTTGACGGAAGATGAAGTTGACATAGTTCTGTCCGAGAAAAAGCAACTAATTCGGCGCAACGGCATTCTAGAGTTTATTGAAGAAGACGAAACCATTGAGGCTGTAGGCGGTTCAGAAGCACTCAAGAATTGGCTGAGACAGCGTTCCAACGCTTTCACAGAGAGGGCGAGAGAATACGGCTTGCCCCAACCCAAAGGGATGCTGATTATGGGTGTCCCCGGATGCGGGAAATCCTTAATTGCCAAGACTACATCCCGTTTGTGGGGACTGCCCCTGCTGCGGCTAGATATGGGTAGAGTGTACGACGGCTCAATGGTAGGTCGATCGGAAGCCAACCTTCGCAACGCTCTTAAAACGGCAGAATTAATATCTCCAGCCATTCTCTTCATTGACGAACTGGAAAAAGGGTTTGCAGGCGGCCCTGGTTCTGCCGACTCAGACGGAGGTACATCCAGCCGGGTTTTTGGTTCCTTTCTCACTTGGATGCAAGAAAAGACTTCCCCAGTGTTCGTAATGGCAACAGCCAACGGAGTCAACCGATTGCCAGGGGAGTTATTAAGGAAAGGCCGATTTGACGAACTCTTCTTTGTTGACCTGCCAACGAAAGAAGAACGCCAAGATATATTCAAAATTCACCTGTCAAAGCGGCGTATGGACATCTCTCGCTTCGATTTAGAGCAACTGTCCAACGTTTCCGACGGCTTTTCAGGCGCAGAAATTGAGCAAGGGATAGTAGCAGCCATGTACGAAGCCTTCGCTCAAGATAGAGAGTTTACGCAGCTAGATATCATCGCGGCCATTAAATCTACAATGCCACTGTCTAAAACCATGACCGAACAGGTCAGCGCCCTCCGAGATTGGGCGAGACAGCGCGCACGGCCCGCTGCGTCTTCCGTCGCTGAATACCAGCGCATGGAATTCTAAAAGCTTTCTCCTGGTCCAAACAGGAGCAAAGGCTAGCAACAGCTAGCAGTTCGATTGAAGCGCCGCCCAGCGGCACAGTTAAATCCAGACCGTTGTTGTTTCTCTCTCAGTTCTATTAGGAGGAAATCCAATGTCTCACTTTAGCACTCTGCGTACCAAAATCACCGATGCCGAAATCCTGAAGGCTTCTTTGCGCGACTTGGGCATTTCAGTCAAGTCAGAAGCTGACGTTCGCGGCTACAACGGCCAACGTGTTCGCTCCGACATCGTAGCAACTCTCGAAGGCGAATATGACTTGGGTTGGTCTCGCAATAGCGACGGTTCCTTCGATCTGATTGCAGACTTGTGGGGCGTCGCCAAAAAGCACAATCAAACTGAGTTGATCAACTCGATCAACCAGAAGTACGCAGTGAACAAGACCTTGGCAGCAGTCAAGCAACGTGGTTTGCAAAACGCCAACGTTAAGCTGGTAGTCCAAAACTAATTGAGCTGCGCGTTTCTAAGCTGGCGGGTTAACCAAATACTGGTTAACCCGTTTTTTATGTAGATGCAAAAATAGCTTTCTCGTCAAGCATTTTTTGGTAAATTTCAACGATTTTTTCGGCTTTTTTATCCCAGGCAAATTCTCTGGCTTTTTCGATCGCCTTAGCCGACATATTTTCCCGTAGTTGATCATCTTCGACCAACAGCTTAATTTTACTTGTCAACTCTTGGGTGAGATACTCCCTAGAATTTGGCTCAATCTTAAAACCAGTTTCCTCATTCACGTATTCACCGATACCACCATTGTTGGCAACTATGCAGGGGAGTCCGCAAGCCATAGCTTCCATGACCACTGCGCCCCCAAACTCTCGGATCGAAGGGAAACAAAAAATATCTGCTTTCCTGTAATAATCAAGAGTATCTTGTTGATTGACCCATCCGGCAAAGCTGACTATTTCGTCTAGATGAAGCTCCTTCACTCGGTTTTCTAAGTTATTTCTTTCTTGACCATCTCCTACTATTTTTAAGCGGATTTTATTTTGAATTGCCTGGTCTAATTTGCCAATTGATTCTATGACAATATCGGCGCATTTGTAAGGAACCAATCTTCCTACAAACAGTAGATTGATGTAGCTAGCATCTTTCTTGGGGATATTTGTCTGATTTAAAAATTCCTCAGAAATGCCATTTTCGTAAAATAAATCAATTCTGTGGTCTGGGATTGTAAACAAATCTTTTAGCATATTCAAAGTATAGGTTGAACCTGCTAATATTTTGTCGGCTTTTTTGTAAGTTTCTACATAACCTGGAATTAATGCCCGACCAACTGCTCTCAAAAAGTTGAATTGAGCAAATTCTTGTTTGGCAGTTTCTTGAAAGCCTGGTGGAAATGGAATGCCACCATTCACTGGGCCTAAAATAAAGGGAGTCTGCTGGCACACGTTGACTACCTTGCATGGATAGCGCGGCATCATCGGGGTAATTGCATGAACTATGTCATAGTCTCCGTTGACGATTTTTGCTTGAAATTTTTGATATACCTGCTGATTGAATTCTGCATAAATTGGGTAGCTCAATGCGTTATGAAGAGGCCAATTTACTCGCCCATTGGCCGTAAGTTTGGCGACTATTTTATAATATTGTTTGTTTAAATTACATTCTTCTAGGTAGAAGATTTTTTCGTATTCGGGGTGTTTTTCAAGAGCTGGTTTATTTCTAATATGGGTAACGAGTGTTGCATCAACTAGATTGTTAATCTTTTGAAAAAAGTTGTATCCCACCAAGGGTACAGATGCCCACTCAGGATTGCATTGTTCTATAATTAGTAAAACTTTGAGTTTTTTATGGTTCATTTGTTTGTTGCCTATGGTTATGAGTTGATTTGAGTAGGTTATGCTAGCTTGCTGAATTAAGAGGTTTGGTTGTTTTGTATTCGATCAATTTGCTTTGCTGACCTAGTAATCGGCGTTGGTGAAATTGGATTTGACCTTGTAGCTGGGGAAATTTAGCTAAGATGCAGGAAAAAGCGTAGATAGCAGCGTTTTTAGTGGTGATATCTCGATGCTTTAGATAATAGTTATATGTGCGATAGGTTGCTAACAGATAGCCAGTCAATAGTAACAGGCTCCAGCCTTTTGTCGGTAATGCCATTGTCAAGGCTAGTGCTGGTATGATTAATCCCCACAGCCAGATGCTTTTGGTTTCTTTGACCCAATGGCGATCGGGCTTTTTGCCGTGCATCCAGGAGCCTTCAGCGTAGGCGTAACCTGCTCTTTGAGAACGTTTCCACCATTGAGTGAAATTGGTCATTTGCGCGTCGTGCAGGGTCATTTCTGCGTCTAAGCGGAGGATTTTCCAATCTTTTTGGCGCAACCGTAGGCACATTTCTGGTTCTTCGCCGGCGATTAGTGTGGGATTGAAACCTTCGACTTGCTGAAATGCTGCTGTGCGGATCATGGAGTCGCCTCCGCAGGCTGTGGTTTCGCCGATCGCGGTATCCCACTCAATATCGCACAATTGGTTGTAGATGGTGGCTGCGGGGTATCGTTCGCGCCTGCGCCCGCACACTGCTGCTACGTTGGGTTTGGCTGTGAGTTCGCTGTAGGCTCGATCGAGCCATCCGTCCACTAATTCGCAGTCACCATCCACAAATTGGACAAATTCGATGTCTGGTGCTAGTTCTAGTAAGCGGGCAAAGCCTTCGTTTCTGGCGCGGGCTGCGGTAAAGGGTGTCGATAGGTCGAGTTCTACTGTATCAGCTCCGAGCGATCGGGCTAACTCTAAACTACCGTCTGTGGAGCCGGAATCGACGTAGACAACACGGACAACTTTGTTTGTAGCTGAGACTAGGCATTGGCGGAGGCGCTGGCCTTCATTTCGTCCGATCGCGACTAATCCAATTTCTTTCAAATTTTACCTCTTCCATTCGATTTGAGAACTGTATCCTTATAATACTTTACTCACAATAAAGCAAACTTCACCAGATATTTTTGAAATATCTCAGGGCTTGTACTTCTGAGATTCCTGGGCACTTTTGGGCCACACCTCTGTCTTTTTGATTTGGAGCATTGTAGGAGAAAATGGTAAATTTAAGTTCTTTGTTCACCATCTACTGTAGCAATCGTGGAGTCAGCTACACATTTTTTTCATTGTGCGAACAGTGGAATTATTCTGACTTTCAATCTCGCATGGTTGTTCCCAATTGCGAACCATCATGTCGCGGACAGAATCTTGTGGAATCTATACCTCCACAATTGTTTCGCCTTATGACGAAGAAGGGCTAGTGACTGGCTTGCAACAGCTAGCTAATTGTGCCGATTTGCGGCTTCGGATGAGTGATTCTGCTCGCCAACGGGCTGAGGAATTTACGTGGGAAAAAGTGGCGCGGCGACTCGCTGAGTTGGTACTCGACAGATTAAAATCAGCTTCAAAAATAAGGGTGTGATTTTGAGATTTTGCTAAAAATTATTTTTCAGACTTCCTGGGTCTTTTTTTCGATAATTCTTGCAGGTATTCCTACCGCCGTTGCACCTGGTGGTACATCACACGTCACGACAGCATTTGCACCAATCAAAGCATGATCTCCGATTGTTACGGAGCGAATAATTTTCGCTCCTGCACCGATATCAACGTGACCACCGATTTTGACATCACCAACACTTGTCACCTGTTGCAGAATCAGACAGTTAGGACCAATGGAGGCAGTTGGATGAATGACAACGCCATTAGGATGAGGCAGCATCAGTCCTCCTTCTATTTTGCAGTTTATCGGGATATCTGTTGCGGTGACAACACTCCAGAATCTATAGTAGATGATGTTCAAGCGACATAAAAAACAGCCTAAAATCCCACCATGTTGCTGCCACTTTTGGTAATTGCGGATAGATTTTAGGAGTTGGCAATTGGGTTCCCACCACTTGTCAGCTTGTTCGCGGCTCCAGTCTGGTTCTGTAGCAGAAATGATTGGCTTATTGATTGACTCAACCATTGTTTGTGCAGTATTTTGATGATGTAGAAAATCGTGCTTAATTTATGCAGTTTACCGGAAGAGGAATCTCTAACCTGAGCATCAAGATTGCTTGAAGCTTCAGATGGTTGACCTGCTTGAGAGAACAGAGAAAGTTCACTATGATATTTCTGTTTCTTTTCATTGAATTTTCAATCTAAAATTATAGCCTTATTTGTGAAAAGTTGGTTGTGACAAATCCACCGATCGCGTCGCAGTTGGAGTTGATGTGTTGCCGTAGAAGTGCGACACTCTCAACTGTACAAGCTGGGACTCGATTTCGGGGTCGAAGCTACCCTTGCGGCTGGTAATCAAATCAACCCAGGGCAGGCTTTCGGTTTCGGCTTGCAATTTTTTCACTAAGTCTTCGACGCGGCCTATCGGTCTGGCGGGGACGCCGGCAACTATATCGCCCTCAGCGACATCTTTGACGACGACTGCACCGGCGGCGACGATCGCATTGGGGCCGATAGTCACGTTGCGAAGGACGATCGCCCCGTAGCCGATAAATACGTTGTCGCGGATGTCTATCTTGCCTACGGAATCTAGTTTAACGTTGTAAGCCCGGTTGAGCATGGCGATTACTCCGTCGTGGCCGATCAGGGTACAGGAGGAGAAGTGGACGTTGTTGCCGATGCGGACGTAGGCGGGATCTGTAAAGACGGTGCTGGGCAGGACGGTGCAATTAGAGCCGATCGCGTAGAAGTTGCCATGCCGACGGAGAAATTCGGTGTATTCTTCGGAACTGGGGTTGCAGAATTTGGTGTAGAGGCCGGGGAACTTGCCGTAACGCATGGCCAGGTGGCGGAGGATTGTTTCCAGAGTTGACTTAAGCATTTTCCTGTTTGTTTGTAGACTGAAGAATCTTAGCTGGGATACCAACGGCTGTTTGACCTGCGGGAACATCTGATAAAACTACAGCATTAGCACCGATGTTTACATCGTCTCCCAGGTGGACTTTGCCGAGGATTTTTGCGCCGGCGCCGATGTTAACCCGATCGCCCAATTGAGGCGATTCTAGTGGCTTGTCCAAATAGCGGTTCCCCAGGGTTACACCTTGGCGGATAATGCAATCGTCGCCGATCGTACAGTGTCCGTGGATGATAATACCACTCTCATGTTCAATCACCACCCGGCGGCCGAGCTTCACGGTGTATGGCAAATCTATGCCGTAGGTGTTGCGGACTTTTCGGTAGAGCGATCGATAAAAAATGCTCAAAGGAGCTCGAAGTAGCTTGGGTTCAACTTTCATTCTCCAGACACCGAAGCGTTGAATTGCTACGGCGCGAAATCCCGGTTTTGTCCAATCGCGACCGTGAGCAATCCAGTCTTCTTGAATCTGCTGCCACAGTCCCAGTGCGGGAGTTTCTACTTGATTTTCACTTGTGATTAAGTTTTGCTCAGTCACCATAAGCTGCTCCATAAAACTTATCTAGACTTATTCAAAGTTATCCTTTGAATAATTAGTGTTTATTTCCTACGCTGTTGGGTGGTCGGCCATCCCAAGATCGGTAGGCTATCCCCCTCAAGCCGAGGGTTGAGAGTTTAAAATATTTAGACTAGCGTTCAAATCTCGGTCAATTGACCTACCACAAACAGGGCAATCATAAGTCCTAAGATTCAGTGGCATCTCTTTTTTACTTCCGCAGTTGGAGAAAAGTTTCGAGCTAGGAAACCACCGATCTACCAATACTAAACTTGCGCCATACATCTGACATTTGTATTCGAGTTGACGCTGAAACTCATAAAATCCCAAGTCCGATATCGCACCTGCAAGTTTGTGGTTAGCCATCATCCCTTTCACGTTCAAGTCTTCAATCTTAATTAGTTGGAAACTTTTCGCTAAGTAAGTTGTTAGCTTGTGGATGAAATCCTTGCGTATGGCAGATATTCTGGCATGAATTCGACGGATTTTATTGTAGGTTTTTCGCTGATTGTTAGAACCTTTCACCTGCTTTGAAGCCTTTCGTTGCAGTCTTGCTAGCTTGGTTTTCGCTTGCTTTAAAGGCTTAGGAGCATCAAACACTCGATCGTTTGAGAGGGTAGCAAAGGATTTAATTCCAACATCAATGCCTACCGAGTCTTGAAGTTGCTGATCGGGTAAACGGTCAGCATCTACACAGAAAGATACGAACCAACGACTTCCTGATTTTGACAAGGTGAAAGTCTGGGAAACCACACTACATTCCAGTGGTTCGTGCAGTCGGAATGTTCCGAGTGTGGGAATTTTGATTGTATTCCCAGCAGCTAGTAACACCTTTCCGTTTGACGAATCTACTGTGAACGATTGCCCATCCCGGCGACGGTTGAATCTGGGATGCCCTGACTTGCCTGAGCGATACCGACTAAACGCATCCTTCAAATCAATCAATGCGTTTTGATATACTCGACTCGACAGTTGATTCATCCAATTGAATTGTGGTTGTTTTTTGACGTAATTTGTCAAAACTTTCTTAACTTCATTAATTACTTTATTGTCTGAAAGTTTGGCTTCACCATACATCTGAGTCCGCAGAGATAGTCCCATGTTGAAGACTACCCGCCTGAATCCTGCGTGTTTTGCCAACAATGTCGCTTCTTGATTGTTTAATTTTAGCGCTCGTTTGATGGCGAACATATTCAGACGCTGATTCGAGTATCCACTATGGATAAGTTTAGCAGAGTTTTTGGCGCTTTAGTCAAGCTCTTTAAAAGTTTTTAATTTTTTCAATCTTACCTCCCTTAAAAAATACACTATTCAATACAAAATCGCTGAGTAATTTTGGGGGATCGCCATCGGGCTTGCCTTGCAGTACGCGCCTCACCCTCCAGGCTGCAAAACCCGAAGCCCAGCAGACATCAGTTAACGCTGTGTAAAACAAGCCGTAGTTTTTGAGAAAGTACCTGCGCCGGGAATCAAACCAATAAGTCGGCAGTCGTTTGGCTGGCTTTTTCGTGTCAGTAACACCTGAGCTTTGACCGACTAGGTGGACAACACGACTTTCGGGCACATACCAACAACTCCAGCCAGCTTTGTGAGCTTGCAGGCAAAAGTCCATTTCTTCGCAATACATGAAATAAGCTTCATCCATCAAGCCAATCTTTTCAAATACTTCGCGACGGACGATCATGCTGGCTCCAGCTACCCAATCAGTTTGACAGGTTTCTTGGGAAATCGGAGGGGCTACTGCCCAGTTTTTCAATAACTTGGATATGAAGCCTGTGCGCCAACCAAAATCGAGTTCCGTCAACAGGCTGTGAAACCGGAAAGCTGACTCCTGGGGGGTGCCGTCGGGGTCTTCTAAACGGCTACCCGCGATTCCGGCTTCGGGATGAGTGTCCATGAAATCTACTAGGGATTTTAGGGCACCGGGGCGAACTACGGTGTCTGGGTTGAGCAGCAGGATGTAAGGCGGGGGATTGGGGGATTGGAGGACAGGACGGATCAGGGCGTTGTTGCCGAATGCGAAGCCGCCGTTGCAGTCTAGGGGCACGAAGGATGCCCATTCGTTCCACCTTTCTGCGACGATCGCACTGCTAATTTCTGCGACTGATCCATCGCCAGAAGCGTTGTCGGAAACTGCCACCCGCATACCGGGAAGTGATTCAACTTCGCTAACTAAAGAACGTAAGCAGTCAATGGTCAAACCGGGCGTTCGGTAGTTGACAATGACGACAAGTAGGGGATACGGATGATTTTGCACAAGGGCATTAGACATAAGGGCGATCGTCTGTTTAACAATTTCTAGCTCAGGTTGTATCTGTTTGGCAATAGGCGATCGGCCATTGCAACTATCCTACTTGTTTGATTGCTCCAACATCTTCAATAAAAGCTGCCACCGTTTGCGGTGCATTTCTTGGTGCGTCAGGCTGTGAGCCTCCTGGAGAGATGCCTTGCCCATACTTTGAAGCTGAGGCAAGTTTTGCCCCGACCATTCGATCAAATCTGCTAAGGCCACAGGGTCGTTAGAATTAACAATTACACCTGTTTTGTAGTTCTGGATGCAGTCGCGCAGTCCGTCTGTGTTGCTTGCGAGTACCGGTACTGCTTGGGAATAAGCATCGTAGACGATTCTGGGCTGCTCGTCTGAGATGCTGGGAACCACAATAGCGTGATATTTTTGCAGCATCCGAAATAATTCTTTGCCGTAAGCAACCGTTCCCAAAAATCGGATGTTAACTGATTTTTGTAGTTGACTGCTAAGTGTTTTGCATTCGCTTAATAGTGTGCCATCGCCGAGTATATCGAGATTGATAGCAATGTTTTTATTGTCCAAAATTTTCATGGCTTCTAGGAGAACTAACACGCCTTTACTGGTCTCAACTCTCCCAGCAAATAGAAGTTTGAGTTTTTGGGTTGATGGGGATAACTTTTTTTGCCATATTTCCGCTGCATCGGCTTCAGAAATGATATTTTCTTCATCTATCCAGGAAGCGTGGATGACGTGACCCCGTTCTTTTCGCTTTGTCAGTAAACTCTGCTGGTATTCCGATTGTGTGAAGATTGTCAGGTTCGCATTATTTACGCACCAGCGGTTCACTATTTCCGATACGTAAGCGATGATTCTGTCTTTGATTTTTATGGTTGTACCTGGTTCCAGACGCCACGGTGCGGACTCGACTACGAGTACGTAGAATTTTCCCTGAATCAGGACTATTGGCGTCACTAACCACCCCATAGGAATGGGCCAGCCTGTTACGCAACTGTGTACGATATCCGCTTGGCCGATCGCACCCCAAAGTTTGGCAACTGTAGCAGGCAGCGTCAATATTGCCTCTTTATAGCTGTTTGGGGAGGGCAGGTCGATAAATTCAACGTCAGCAAATGATGGTTCCTTCTCCACATCGATTGTGTTTTCTGGGGATCTTTCTTGTTGGCATGGAGATGCTAACGTGAAGTTTTTCAGATACCTGAAGTGTTCGGTTAGGTCTTTTGCCCACAGCGGATCGAGATACCTGTCACCTTTTTTATCGCAGGTGGATCTGATGTTCATCACCATCAGATAACGCTTGGTAATTGGTTCTAGAAACTCTAAATCCTGTGTTTTATCGAGTTGTTCTGAGTTGTTTGAATTAACTTGCATAAGTGACATCCTATTTATTGATTAAACCCTAGTTGAGAATGATCTCTACATTCTCGGTACCCTATATTTTGGCGATCGCTATCCGGCCATTGATTTGTTTGCTCTTACCTAACAACCACGCTAAGTTTTACTCATCAATGGAGCTACTTATTTGTCGTTGCTGATTTTACTATTTGTTTTGGACTACTAACCAGGTGACAAGGTTCCCGTGAGCGATAGCCAACCGGGAAGTCGTTGTCTCACTTGCCTTTAACTTCATCTTGTGGGCGATCGCACCCGCTCTGATCCCGATCGCGATCGTCTGATCTATTATACATATCCAACCAATAATCTCAAGCTTTTGATTCAGATGTAGGGGTGAAGGATTTGGGCAACAATTTCTGCAATTAATCTAGATTTTTGTAGTAGATTTGACAAATCTTAAAGTCGATACTGCCGATAAACCTGACTCGCAGCTCGGTGCAGCAAAGAATGCCGATAAACCAACCCCTTCGTATCATCAGAATAGCCGCCGCCAATCACACACGCAACTGGATAACCCCCCGCCAAACAAGTAGATAAAACTTGCATTTCCCGGCGAAATAACCCCGTATCACTTAAAGCTAACTTTCCCAGTTTATCAGCCTGATGAGGGTCTACTCCGGCATCGTATAAAACCAAATCTGGCTTGACATCCGAGAGCAAATCTGCTAAATATTTAGCCAAGGTTTGTAAATATTCTTCATCCTCCATGCCCACAGGCAAAGCTACATCTAAATCGCCCTTTTGTTTAGTGCCAGGAAAATTTACCTCACAGTGCATCGAAAAAGTAAAAACACTATCATCATCTTGGAAAATTACAGCAGTTCCATCTCCTTGGTGTACATCTAAATCGACAATCAATACTTGACGAACTAAACCCAATTGTTGGAGGACACGAGAGGCGATCGCCAAATCATTAAAAATACAAAAACCAGACCCATAATTAGGGAAAGCATGATGAGTTCCACCCGCAGTATTGCAAGCCAAACCGTATTCCAAAGCAAGCTTGGCAGTCAGTACCGTCCCGGAGGAAGCGATACAAGTCCGGTTGACCAGAGCCGGACTCCAAGGAAGACCAATTCGCCGTTGAGCTTTGGCATCAAGCGTCCCATTGCAGTAAGCTTGAATGTAAGAGTCATCGTGGACTAATTGAATCCATTCTGACGGAGGAAGTTCGGGAGCGTGAAACTGAGCGTGGGAGGCTACCCCGTCCGCGAGCAGCATTTCATAAAGCAGCCGGAACTTAGCCATCGGGAAGCGGTGACCAGATGGGAGGGGTGCAACGTAATCTTCGTGGTAAATAATTGGTAAATCCATCAAGACTATTATATAGCAATCCTAAATCATTTGTGAATTTCTTACTCCCTCCCCTTAATAAGGGG
>NZ_NXIB02000118.1 GCF_002412335.2 Tychonema bourrellyi FEM_GT703 | reverse complement strand
CATGCCCCATGCCCTATGCCCAGTCGTACCTCATCTTTCTGAGAAAGGCTATATATTTACAGCAGATTGCAGGTTTATGAAGTACACCCCAGAGCGATACCCGTAGGGACGCATTGCGTCCCTACTACTTCATCAACTTGGGATACGCTGTATTTAAAAGTACGTAGAAGTAAAAAGTGCTGTTACCTAAAGATTTTCCTTGAGATTTACAGTCCAAGCTACTTTAGATACAGGGTTTTGATAAAGCAGGTTAAATACCCTTTCCTGCGATGCGATTATTATACTACGCCTTTTGGGAGTTAATCCATTCCAGAATTTGATCTACCTTCTGTTGTAAACTGGCAACATCAACGAGTACCTTCCCAATACCCACATTTTCATCCCGAACCTTAAACTGACGAACATCACGACCAAAGCCCATGAGCGCTGGACGTTCCACATAAGTGACACGGTGCAACACCCGCCAAGTTTTGTTAGGTTTACCCGCTTGCGCTTGACGTAAAGCCCGTGCTTCTTCGTCATTGCTTTGCAACCATTCCGGGTCAACCACATAGTTAAAGAAGTCTTGGAAATGTTGCGTGCTGGGTTCGAGATAGAAACTCATAAACCGATAACGGTCAACTTTTTCCCCTGGCAGGATGGGGTTATCTTTATAGTCCGTCACCCCTTTATTTTCCATGCCACTCAAGTCAATATTTAACTCGAAACCCTTGCTACGAGATTCCGTTTTACTCATGGTTTGAGTCATGTTAACGGTGGCTTGGGCGTTTAGTTCTATAGCCGCACCTCCCAAGTATTCAAATGCAGCACCTAGTCCAGCATTCAGGGTAAAAGAGCCGCCAATGGTATGTTCTACGGTATTGGCAAAGCTTTGAGCTTCGGTTCGCAGTCCACCGTCGGCATCCCAAACGTAGGTGTTGACGATGTTGCGCTTACCGGCGCGAACTTGGATACTTTCCATCCGTTTTTGCCAGCCAGCAAAACTTTCGGTAGCGTGTACTCGGGCTTCTTGGTCGGCAATTTTACTCTCGATTTCCTTCTGTTTTGCTTTGGCCATTTCACTTTTTTTGGCCGCCGCGTCCTTACTTTCTTGTTGAAATTGTTCAACCTCTTGCTTTTGGGATGCTTGCTTTTCCTCCTCAGTCATCTCGGTGCTGGGTTTGTCTTCTTCCCGTTGTACCCCAATGGTAGTGGGTGCAGCACCACTGTCGATGTTGCGGTCTAAAGACGTTTCATCAATCATTCGCACATCAAAGTTAGAGAAGTAAGATTCCCGGCGCTTGTCCTCCGCCTCGATTTGGCGTTTGAGCTCATAAGCCTCTTGCAGGCGATAGTAACTGGCCGGATAGAGGGAGCCATATTGACTACGCATTTCGGGAACGTGCTTGAAGAAGCGATCGCTGGTGGCACTGCTTCCGGTCATGCCATCCAAACTCCCATTCATGGTGTAAGCCGGATTGATCAAGAAGGTGATGGTGTTGATATCTGGGGGAATGCCATCTACAGGTTGAACTTGGTAGCCGATCATTTTCTTGCTACGAGCCAGTCGAGTGACAAACACATCTGCCATAGCCGAGACGACCAAAGCATAGCCGATATTTTTGGGAATAAATCGGTTGCCTAAATGGGGGAATTTCGGATCTGCTTCCGGTGTACCGCGCAATTCCAGTTTATCGGTCATACTCAGGGATGAACTAGAGGTGATACTGCTCTCATTTTGGAAGTTGTAGTTAAAGTCTAAGTTGCCTTTGAAACCCATTTTAGCTTCCATCCCGGTTTCCGCAAGGATACCCACCGAGACTTCTCCTCCCACACCCAGCAGCATCTCAGCAGTCGCCCCTAAGCCACTATCTTGCGATCGCGTCCAATTAAACTCCACATCTTCAGACATAACCAATTCTACGGAAGTCGCACCGTTATAATCGTCAGCTAAAGTGAGATTTTCACTCGGTACAGGTGGAGGCCCTTCAATGTAACCGAGCAAAGTGGGAGCAAATTGGGCATTACCAATCCATTTTAGTTCTAAGGTTTCGATCCGCTTGTCCGGTAATAGGTTCACACCATTGACAGCCGGAGCCGCCAACAACCGCCGCATCAGCGCCGCTTTTTTGCCGGTCGCGGGGTCTAAGCTAATCGTGCTATATTCTGCACTCACCAAAGAACTGCCAATCACCATCAAGGGACTAGAATTGTCTTGGGCGATCGCCGCTTCGGTGATGGTGCCATGATTAATCCCAACCAAATCAAAGACTTTTTTGGTCGAGCCTTCAAATTTAATTTCATCCAAAGGCAAATAGATTGCCAAACCCGACTCTTTACCCGTCAGCCGTTGATTCAAATCAGCCTTAATTTCGGCTTCAGTACGCACTCGATTCCACAAACGGAATTCAGCCATTTGTCCGTCAAAATAAGCATCAGCAGCCCAGTTACTCCGTCCGATGTAATTCAGCGTGCGGTTCACGCTATTGGGGAGTTGAGAAGTTCCCGACTGGATTAACTGACCGTTCTTGTAAACTTTGCAACTACCAGAAGGCTCAAGGGTGACGGCAATGTGCATCCATTTTTGCAGTTCTAGGAAATTAGCAACTTCTACACCCAGAGAAGTTGTTCCCCGATAGACGTGGAATCCCAGTGTATTAGTCGTGCCTTTATTGGCCAAGAGAATGTTCTCTACACCAGCACCATTCCCGAAATCGCAGATTCTCGACCAACTTTTCAAGCTGTTGTAACGCACCCAGACTTCTAGGCTAAATCCTTGGGAGTAATTAATGTTCATCGCCGGAAAGGTGATGTGATCGTTGACCCCATCAAACTTCATTACCTGATTAGCAGCCTTTTCCTGACTTCCAATGGATGCAGCACAAGCCCACCAAACCGGATTAGTCATCGTCCCTTGGTTGCCCTTACCCGTATGGTCACGGACTTCAGTGCCGGTGGCTTCATTCATAGGATAGTAAGCCAACAAACCGGATTCATTACCAGTAATCAGGGTTTTGCTATTAACTTCAACTTCCTCATTACTGAGGGCAACTCCCCAAATGCGAACTTCTACGACTTTGCCAAATTGCTCGCCTTGCATCACGGGGGTAAGTGCTAGGTTAGAAGTAACTTTCGTGGCATTCACTACAGTCCCAGAATTTCCACTCACCAGGTCTAAGACTTTTCCTGTTTCCACCAAATTCAGGGGAAAATAAGCAACTAAGTTCGCTTCTTTTCCTGTAAGTCGCTTATTCATATTCGCCTGAATTTCTGCCTGAGTCCGGGCTTTTTTCCAGATGCGGACTTCGGCCATTTGACCATTGGTAAACTCTGAACCACCGTTGTAACAGCCGATAAAAAAACTGGCGTTCATCGCAGTTAGGGCAACGCTGCCACTGTTTTTCTGGGTGACAAGCACTCCGTCCAAATAGCTGACAAATCCATTGACGGTGTTCCGTTTCCAAGTCATCGCAATATGATGCCAACTGCCATTGGTGGCATTAGCTCCCACGCTGATGCCTGTAGTACCCCCATCCACAGAAATAATATGTTGATTACTCCAGCCAGCAACAATATAGTTGCTTCCGTCTTGTTGTCTGACAGCCGATTGTAAACTGGTGCCCTTGAACCAGTATTCGATGGTGATTTCGTCGCCTGTGGGCAGTTTAGCGACAGTCTGAATATAATCGCCGCTTCCATCAAAATTCATCACACCATAGTCAACGGGTTTGTTAGCCGCGAGATGATTATTCCCGATCGCATAAACATCGTTAGAGACTTTCAAGTTTGCTTTCTTGATATCTTCCACCTTTTGTTTGGCAGCGGCATCGGTGGGGTTTAGATTCAGACTCGCTTCGGCATCCTTTACGGCTTTCGCTTTAATATCACCCACTTGCTTCCCGTCAATGTAAAAGCGGGTGGTATCTCCTTCGCCTACGGCAGTGAGATGATGCCAGCCGGTCGATAACGACTCCATATTGAAGCCACAATCGTAAAAGTATTGTTTCAGTGAATCATTAGTCAGATAAATCCCTAACTTTTGATCGCGACTGACGATCATGTGACTATCTCCATTTTGTCCCCGGATCAGAGTATTCCATTGTGCTGTTTCTGGTAACGGATAGCAGAACCAAGCTTCAATACTCCAGTCCGTAGAAAGGTAAACTTGTTGACTCAATTTAACAACACTATTAGCATTGCTAAAGTTTAAGCAGGCGCGTTGAGCATCGGGAATCCATTGCTCAAAAGCAGTATTACTACTGTCGGAAGTGGCATCATAATTGGTTAGCCGCATCCGCCCTTGGCTGTCGAAATAACTCAGTTGTACGTTACCTTCGCAGGTTTCAATGGCATTCAAGCGACTGGCGGAATTCACAAAACCCAGCCAAGCCCCTTGGGTAATTAAACCCTTGTCATCTTTGGCAATTTGAGGCATCGCTTGGGGCGGGAGTTGGGTGGTTTTTACTCCATTAATGAAGTTAGTATTTAAGGTGTTCAACTCAGTCTGAATTGTGACTATTTCTGCTTTCACCACATCCAAACGACTTAAAAGTGCCGCCTTCTTCGTGGATTGATCTCCACTGGCTAATTGTAAGAGGCTCAGTTCATTTTTAAGCTGGCTCAACATTTGTTGTGCGGTGGCCAACTGGCTCTTTTTGTTATTCCAAGCGGAGTAAGCGTTGGTAATGTTGTTATTGGTTTCTCCGCCAATGGGAATGATTTTCCAATGTTGATTTACCCCTCCGTGTTGGGACCAAACACAAGTGCCAAATTCACTACCACCACGATCTAATACTTGCTGACTTTGCCGATGACGAATTAAATAATAGTCACCGGAAAATTTTTCAGGTTTCCACTCAAAGATATCACCCGTAAAACCACTAGGATATCCCAGGACTGGGAGAGCTGCACCGCCTCCGAAATTTCCCATCAATACTTTGTTGTCATACTGACAGACAATCTGATAATACCCGTCAGTGGTTGCCACAAACTTGAAGTAATTATTCGAGTAGTAAGGATTGCCATTAGCCCCCACATCAGCATAAAGAAGTTCCGAGGTTTGGGTATAAATACGAGCAATCCAACCTTCATTCACTCGGCAGACCAGTTTACACCAGTAGTTTAATGGACTCTGTTTTTCGGCTTCATAAGTCGTTTGACATTGAGTTACTTCAGTTTGCAGCTTGTTAATGATTGTCTGTTGTTTGCTAATTTCAGTATTTTTAGCGGTTATGGCTGCTTGTTTGTCCGTGTCAGAAAGACTCAAACTAGCAATCTCTAGTTCTAGCTTCCGTTTTTCAATCAGTAGAAGTGCTTCTTGTGGCTCCTTCAATTCTATCTGCTTCAGGGCTACAGCTAACTGTGCATGATTGTCCGCTAAAGTTGCCAAGTTTACGGTGTCGGTATATTTAGCCTCAGTAATACTGTCAGACACTAAGCAAATTAGCTGTTTGCGAATTTCCAAATTTGTCCAACTGCCTTTAATATTACCAATCCCAAAAGATCGGACTAAAGACACCCCATCAGGTACACTAAAGCGGCATTTCGCTTTATACCATCCTCCACCAATATCGATAAATTCGGTGGCATTTGCTGGAATATTCACCCAATCTATAGCACTACGGTTGTTTTTGCCTTTATAGATTATCTGAAAAATCTTGCCATCCTGCCCATCCACATTATTCGGATCGACAGCCGGATTCACTTTGAACTCAAATTCTTCTTCGTAGGTCGCATTTTCAGAGACGGCAAAGAGTTCTTCATTTTCGTATTTAATCGCCGGAATATCTGTACCAGGAAGGTTGCGAGATAGAGTAGCTGCGCTCACATAAGCACCGCCATAAACCACGCCATCATTGCCATTGACGGAAAAATCGATGACTTTTCGTTCTTTGCCTTCTTCCGCAACTGCACCGAGTCGCCAGTAACCCACTAAACCTAATTCTTTGCCAGTCAGTTGCAGATACATGGAATTTCTGATCTGTTCTTCTGTGCGGGCGACTTTCCAGAGACGAACATCGGCTATATATCCTTTGAAGAAACTACTCGGAGGATTGGCAAATGCTCCAATTAAAATGTTGCGATCGGTGGTACTAACAAGAGGAACACTTGTTGCTGACTTGATTAGTTGACCATTCTTATAAAGTTTCATCGTTTGAGTGGAACTATCATAAGTCAGAGCAACATGAATCCAAGTATTTGCCGTGAGAGAAACTGTGTCTTGAACATAAGACCAATTACCATTATGTCCGGCTGATAGGATGCCATTAGGTAGGTAAAAAGCATGGCTACTATAACCAGAGATAATGTTGTTGTAAGGAACCCCCGATTCCCATTTAATCCAAGCTTCTTTGGTGTAGGAGTCAGGTAGAATACCACTTCCACAATCAACATAATCATTCACCCCATCAAACACCAAGCCCCGCCGTTTCATCGATTCCATTTTCAGGTTAACGGCGGTTCCGGTTTGCCACTTAATATCATCAAGGGCAAACTTGTTATCGTCAATTTTCTTGACGGTGTAAACCCCGTTATAATCTCTGGTGTCAACAATCTGGAGAGATTCGCCATCATTTAGCCCGTGATTAATGGCTGTGACTTTGATTGTGCCTGTGTCCGTGATTTCATAAGCGGTGATAGCACCATTAAATATTAACCCGCTTTCTTCTTCTGGGATCACTTCCCAGTTTCCTAATCCGGTGCTAGGAGAGGAAATTTCAAAGCTATCATCATCAATTTTGGTGATGGACTGTTGAAAAATGTTGTAATTTTGCGTCCCACTAATCTTAACTTGGATCGTGCTATCAAGATTAGTATCGGTTGACGAAACTACCTGGACTTCATCATCTTCTCCCCGTTCCAAGCGAGTAATTTGCCCTTGAGGAGGTGGGTTTGTTGTCCCGATCGCTTTGATGTTATCTAAGGTATTTAACGGTAACAACATTTGACGGATGGTATTACGCCAAATTTTTGAGCTAGGAGTTGATGAAATTTGGGATAATGTACCATCACCAGCCACCGCAAAACTAAAGGCAGCCGCATTACCGTTACTCGTGGGAATGGCTAACATCACTTTGGTGCTATCCCGCAGGAGTTGCATTCCGTCATCGGTTTGTTTTTCCCGTTGGATGTCGTATTTAGTCGCTGATAGCCCATTAATAACTGTCACAGTCCCTAAATCTAGGGTACGCTTGATAATCCCTGGAACGCTACGGGGAATGAGACTATCGTTAGATTCCACAAAAGTAGTGTAATCTTGCACATCAAACAGCCCTTCTTCGGACATCAACAGTGTCGTTAATTCCACTTTCTTGGTTTGGCTGTTATAGGCAAATATATGCCAACGATAAACGTCATTTTCGATGGTGGGAACTAAGACTACAGAAAACCAACCGCTTTGCAGGTTATTGACTAAACTTAATTCCGTGGTGGGTTCGTAGAAAAAGTTACCATTAACATCACGAAAGTCTAAGGAGTCAATATTCGTGAGTCCACTAGCACCTTTCTTCATGTTTTTACTGGCTTCGTACTTCTGGCGACTACGCTTAAACCGCACTTCTAGCTTACGGTTCAGCTTATTAGTCATGCCATCTAAGACAAAGCGATCGCACAGGAGGGTATTGGTTTTCGATTGACGAAACACATACACATGACCCGAAGCTGAAACCAGTTGCACTGGGGCAACGGCGGTTTGGTCAAAGGTTTTGTAGCAAGAACGCAGCACAAAACTACTGGGATTGTTTGCATCAGTCAATTCTGCGGTTTCTTGGTCGATGACTGACTGATCATCGTCTTCATTCGGTAATTCTAACTGTTGCCAACCTTCCCAGCCTGTTCTTTGATCGGCTGGTGTGTTGAGGTAGCTGTCTTCAAAGCCGTCTTGTTTGACGCTGTACCAAATTTTCCCATCGGCATCGGTAGCAATTATTACTACCTTACCTTCGTGGGCAATGGTATTGATATGTTGGAGCTTTTCTTTTTGTAAGTACATCGGGTTGCCTCTAAATTTAATAATCCCACAGCAAATTGAGCTGAAACCACGCTGATGCAGTAGTTATCCAGCGTTCTCAAAAAAGTAGACTAGCGAAATCCGATCGCATTTCTCGCGTTTGACTTGCATATTGGTGGAGACTGGTCAGGGGTTATGGGTGATGAAAATCGGGAATATTGACAGGGTAAAGATTCTAACTATCACCGACTAGCTATAACCAACTACCAGCCCAAAATTGGCAATTTATTAAGCACAACAGATTATGAAATTGGGATACCTATCACAATTTAGTTTCGTTAAGGTCTGCGGTTACACAAGCAAAGCTTTTTTCCACAGGTTCATAGATGCACTTTATTTATTGGTTGATTAACTTTGAAGTCTAAAAAATTCATCATTCTTAAGATAGATTCTTTGTCTTCCTTGTGTCAAGGTATGTAATATATTGTTTTGTAACACAAGCGAACTCGACCTGCATCTGGGTTTCCCAGATGCAGCGACAACTGGGGCATTTGCTGTCAGATATGGGAGTACGCCGGCCGTCGAAAATGGATGAGTTGCGGGGACGGCTCCATCGCCTGGAACGCCTCGATCGGGATTGGGGAAATTACCGACCAGTGCTGAGGTTAATTAGGTAGGGTTGGCGATCGCCCCTCACATTCCCTCCATCCCCGCAGCTAAAACAATACTTAATAAAAACTTCATTAAAGTAACCCTGTTGTCAAGTACAGGTTAGAGTTATCCTAGGAAATCCAGCAATCCTGCTACACTCAACATTCCCCTCACTTATCCAGTGGTTCGATGACTCACACCTCTACCGCAACCAAAACCGCAACTGCAATATTATCCTTGACAATTGCCCCCGCTTGTGTTATCAGGGGCCAAAATGCGATCGCCCGATCGACAGAAGCGATCGCCCGTCTCGGAAAACGCCCCCTAATCGTCGGCGGCAAAAACTCCCTCGCCGCCATCCAACCCTACCTACAAAATCAGCAGCTACAAGCGGCCCAAGCCACCTACGGCAAAGATTGTAGCGAAAATAGCCTCAAAACCCTCCACGAAGCAGCCGCCACCCACAAAGCCGATTTCATTATCGGAGTTGGCGGCGGCAAAGCCCTAGATGCAGCCAAACTCCTCGCCCATCAGTGCCAAATTCCGATCGCCACAATTCCCACATCAGCAGCCACCTGCGCGGCTTGGACAGCCCTTTCTAACATTTATTCAGAACAAGGTGCATTCCAATATGATGTCACATTAGCCAAATGTCCCGATTTACTGATACTCGACTACGGCTTGATTCAAACCGCACCACAGCGGACATTAGTAGCAGGAATTGGAGATGCGATCGCCAAATGGTACGAAGCATCAGTCAGCAGCGGACATTCCGAACAAACCATGATCATTTCCGCCGTCCAACAAGCTAGAATATTACGCGATATCTTATTCCAAAAATCTGCGATCGCACTCAAAGAACCCGGTAGCGAAACCTGGCAAGAAGTCACAGATGCCGTCGTATTACTAGCAGGAGTAATTGGCGGAATTGGCGGCGCCCAATGTCGCACCGTCGCCGCCCACGCAGTCCACAATGGTCTGACTCATCTATTAGCAAGTCACGGAACATTGCACGGCGAAAAAGTTGCCTATGGTATCTTAGTACAACTGCGATTAGAAGAAATGTTGCAAAACAATCAACTCGCAGCCACCGCCAGACAGCAACTATTAAAATTCTACACCGAGATTGGATTGCCCCAAACTTTAGATAGTCTGGGACTCGGAGACATTACCATAACAGAATTGCAGCGCGCCGCCGAAATAGCTTGCAGCCCTAATTCCGACATCCACAGACTCCCATTCAAAGTAGTTCCCGAACAATTAATGGCAGCGATGGTTTCAACGACCGCACCTGTGGGAGAATTGAGAGTCAAGAATTAATACTGTTCGTAGTAAGAACTTTATTCCTCGATCCAGTAAACTTTTAAGGAGTAAAGTTTTTACTACAAACAACTAACAACTAACAACTGATAACAAACAAATGACCCTGGATTGGATTACCACTGCTGACAGGTTGCAAACACTACCGCCCTATGTATTTGCCCGTCTAGATGAACTCAAAGCCCGTGCTCGCGAACAAGGATTAGACCTGATAGACTTGGGAATGGGAAACCCAGACGGTGCGACTCCACAACCAGTAGTAGAAGCGGCCATCGCAGCCATCCAAAATCCTGCAAATCATGGTTATCCCCCCTTTGAAGGAACAACCAGTTTTCGTCGCACCATTACTAAATGGTACAGCCGCCGCTACAACGTTGAATTAGATCCAGAAAGCGAAGCATTGCCTTTGTTGGGTTCCAAAGAAGGTTTAGCGCATTTTGCGATGACCTACATCAATCCAGGGGATGTAATATTAGTACCAAGTCCTGCTTATCCGGTACTATTTCGTGGCCCGATTATCGCCGGTGCAAAAGTTCACAACATCATCCTCAAACCAGAAAATGACTGGGTAATTGACTTAGCCGACATTCCCGATCGCGTAGCCGAACAAGCCAAAATACTCTACTTCAATTATCCCAGTAATCCGACTGGGGCGACTGCGCCCCGCGAATTTTTTAAAGATGTTGTGGCTTTCGCGCACAAGCATCAAATCTTGTTAGTTCACGACTTATGTTATGCCGAATTAGCATTTGACGGCTATCAACCAACAAGTTTATTAGAAATTCCCGGCGGTAAAGAAATTGGCGTCGAATTTCACACTATGTCAAAAACCTACAATATGGCTGGTTGGCGAGTCGGTTTTGTAGTAGGAAATAGCAAAATTATCCAAGGTTTGCGGACATTAAAAACTAACTTAGATTATGGTATATTTTCCGCATTGCAAACAGCAGCAGAAGCCGCACTACAATTGCCAGATAGTTACTTGAAAGAAGTGCAAAATCGTTACAGCACTCGCCGGGATTTTATGGTTGCAGGATTAGCAGAGTTAGGGTGGAATATTCCCAAACCTCTGGCTGCTATGTATCTTTGGGTTCCCTGTACTCGCGGCATGAGTTCGACGGATTTTGCGCTGAATGTTTTGCAGCAAACTGGTGTTGTGGTGACTCCTGGTAATGCTTTTGGGCCTGGTGGCGAGGGATATGTGAGAATTAGTTTGATTGCAGATTGCGATCGGCTGGGAGAAGCATTGCGGCGTTTGAAACAAGCTAACATTAGATATTAGATATTAGTTATTGGGAATTGGGCATTGGGCATTGGGAATTGGGCATTGGGCATTGGGCATTGGTGTCAACTTAACATCAAACCGATAGTCCGGCAGGGGTTTAAACCCCTGCCTCAAAGAAGACATTCCTCTCAAAGAGGACTGAAGAACTCATTAGTCCTCTTTGAGAGGACTTTAGCTATTAGACAGGGAATTCATTCCCTGGCGGACTGACGGGTGGGCGGGAGGAATCGTGGACCAAAAGCTTAAGTTGACACCAATGCTCAATGCCCTATTCCCAATGCCCTATTCCCAATAACTACGCTGTTTTAATTTGCTCAATCACCCAATCAAAAGTTTCCATAACTTGCTTCTTCGCCGATTCATCTTGTAAGGTAAACAAAGCCAGACTCGGCGACCTTCTCTCCCCAGGTTCCGTAGGTAGCGATAGCCCGATCGAACTTAACTTGTTTCTCAATTCTAGCCAATTTTCCTCCGAACTAAACGGAGGCTGCGAACCGTAATTGTGAGCAGAAATCTCCATTCTACCAGCAATATCAACGGTGAATAACTGATAGGGTTTTCTGCCATTTTGTGATAATTGAACGGCAAAACCGCCGTAGATATCCCCAGTTCCCCAGTTGATTTGAACTTCCGGTTCTTGAGTTTTTGCCCAAACGTAAATTTCTTTTGCCATTTGCGCCTCTTCTGCACCTCGTCTAGCCTTAAGTTCAGCAAAAAATGAGGATTCATCCCAACGTCTTCTTTCGCGCGTTGTACTGGATTTTTTCTGCTGTGCTTCTGCGGTCTGACCAATGACCGTGGGAACCAAAGTTCTGAGACCATCTTCACTTACATATTGCTTAATTTCCAGGGCAAAAACTTCAACAGGGTCCATTTGTTCATTGAGAAATTCTACCACCCGGCGCATTTCAGCAGAAATTTCCTCACCTACAAAAACTAAACGGATTTTACCAGCTTGTAAATTAGTTTTCACCTTCTGCCAAAACCGATCTTCATTAGCATCGGGACCGAGAAATTCTTCAAAAATCTGTTCGGGATCGCGGCCCCGATCGCGACAATTAGCTTCAAAAAAAGCAATAATTGAATCAATCGGCCAGTAAACTACGGCATTAGCAGCATAGTCGATCGACTGACCTAAAACTTTTTGTCGGAGAGCAGCATTAGGAGTGCGCCTGACATCCACCAAAGTAGGGACTGCATTTTGGTCGATAAACAAATGATCCAATGACCACTGAACAGCAGTTTCCTCATCGATAGGGGTTGCAAATTCCCGCGAAATTAACAACCACTTCCGCGCTGTAGCCCGATCGATCTGATCTCCGGCGATCAGGTTAGGATAAGTTACAAGCAAGTCTTGTAATTGATCTTCCGAATCATAGGGCTGTTCCATCATTTCTAGCAGCCTGTCGTCATCCTGAATCAGATAAATACCTCCAGCCATGCACATCCACCTACTTAATTTTAGATTTGATATTTTTGAACAGTTAACTGTTGACTGTTAACTGTTAACTGTTGACTGTTAACTGTTAACTGTTAACTAAC
>NZ_NXIB02000117.1 GCF_002412335.2 Tychonema bourrellyi FEM_GT703 | reverse complement strand
GAAATGATTGTTGACGGTTAACTGTTAGCTGTTAACTGTTAACTGTTAACTGTTAACTAATTAAGAATTTAGTTAAGATCGTTAATCTGTACTTGCGCGTTTTGAAAATCATCGGCTTTTCCTTGTTCTATAAACAGGGTTGCAGCTTTCTGAAAATCCTCGATCGCGCCATTGCGATCTTTGAGTTGGCGACGGACTAGCCCTCGGCTGTAGAAAGCTTTAGCATTGTTGGGGTTGAGCTTCACTGATTGTGCAAAATCTTCAACCGCTAAAGTGTAGTTTTGGAGTTCGGAATAAATATTGCCGCGATTGCTATAAACAACTGCATCACTGGGATTGAGTCGAATTGCTTGAGTAAAATCGGCGATCGCCCCAGCCTTGTCTCCCGAACCCTCGCGAGCCAACCCTCGATTGCTGTATGCTTTGGAATTATTGCCGTTGAGTGCGATCGTTAAACTGCAATCTTGACCAGCTTTCTGAAATTGTTTTAAATTCAGATAAGCAATGCAGCGATTATTATAAGCATCTTCGTCTTTTGGATCGATCGTAATTGCTTGGGTACAATCTTCAATCGCTTTGTCGTAGGTTGCTAAATTCAAATAAACATTGCATCGGTTGGTATAAGCATCGGCTTGATCTGGTGCTAATTCGATCGCCTTAGTGTAATCTGCCATCGCTCCTCGATAGTCTCCCATATTAAATCTCGATCGACCCCGACCGTAATAAACCCCAGCATCTTCGGGGCTAATTTGAATCGCTTGGGTAAAATCTGCCATCGCCCCAGTCTTGTCTCCCGCAGCCGATCGAGCTAAACCCCGGTTGCTGTAAGCTATGGCATCATTGGGAGCAAGTCGAATAGCTTGGGTGAAATCTTCAATAGCAGCACGGTAGTCTGACAAATCGTAATTAGCTAGAGCCTTTTGATAGTAAGCATTTGCGTCACTGGGATTCAGCCGAACTGCTTGGGTGAAATCTTCGAGAGCCACTCGATGGTTGCCGAGGTCGCAACGAGCAATACCTCGATTGTAAATGGCTTTGCTGTGGCTGGGATTGACTTGAAGGGCTTGCGTGTAGTCCTGTATTGCTTGCTCGCGGGCCCCAAGGTCGTAGCTAGCGTTAGCCCGCTTGTAAAAAGCTTCGGCATCGCTGGCATTCAGGGCGATCGGTTTGCTATTATGTGCGATCGCACCTGTTTTGTCCCCGGCAAGTACCTTTTGCTGACTGCGGACGAACAATTCCTGGGATCTGACTGGATCTTGAGTCTGCCAGTAGTAAATTAGTCCTGCTGTCAAGATTAAAGCGGAAAATGTTCCAGCAATACTGAGCAGAATGATTTGACTCGGCTTTAGAGGCGGTTGACTCATAGCGGAAGTAGTGGTGGTTGGTAGCGGTGGCTCAACCTTGATTTTTGCTCTGATTTTTTTGAAGTCGGCCAAAACTTCTGTGGCACCCTGATAACGTTCCTCAAAGTCGGAGCGCACCATTTTCTCAATAATATCTGCTAGAGCGACAGAACAAGTTACCCGATCGCCAATATTAATTTCGCCTTTGTGGTTTTTTAAGCCAGCCAGTTCCAGAGTTGAGAGTCCTGTCACCGCACGGAGAGCGATCGCGCCTATGGCATAGATGTCACTATTGTAGCGAAGGTTGCCTGCCGATTGTTCGATCGGCGTATATACTGTCTTGGCAACAGCCGACTGTTTTTTAGCAAAAGACCATTTAACAGAGTTAAAAGAAGTTGGTAAACACAAATAACAATCAGCAATTTCCGGGTTCAGTTCCCTGTCTAAGCTAAAATCCGTTAACACCCATTTGCCATCTGACTGGCGCCTAATCAGACTATCTGGTTGAATTCTGCCGTGGATCAAGCCGTTTTCGTGTATAAAAACCAAAACTTCTAATACTTCTTTAAGCAAATCAACTACTTTGTTCTCGGCCCAAGGTTGACCAGGGATTAGTTCTTTACTTAAAGCTTTCCCAGTAATCAATTCTTCAATTAAGTATAAATTGCGACTTCCCTCAAAATACGCCAATAATTCGGGAATTTTGTTGTGTTTACCCAATTTTTCAATCTTTTGGGCATTTCTTTGAAATATCGCTCTGACTGATTCGGGAATCTGCGAACTTTTGTCAGGAAGTCGCATTTTAATCACCTGGTATTGCGGAGATCCCGGACGGTGAGTATCTACTGCCAAATAGGTTGTTCCCACCTCACTTGAGTCTGTGACTTTAATGATGCGGTAACGTCTGTCTAGAAGTTGACCAATCATGATATACCCTCATCCCTGTTACTGATTAAATTTTCGCATACAATCAGGATAGTTATCGCGATCGGCAACAAACTTTGTAGTCCAAGGGCACTGCCGTGTCCTGACTATGGGTAATATCAATTCTGATCCCACCGGATTTGATATTAGTCCTAACCTTACCCTGAGCGAAGCGGTGCGCTGAGCGTAGTCGAAGTGTCGAAGGGCTTTCTTCCTTCTTCCTTCTTCCTTCCACTTAAAGCAATTAAAAATGGCTGAATCATTAACCAAAGGAGGAACGATCGCAGCGATCGCAACTGCCATCGTTCCCCAACAAGGCAGCGTCGGCATTGTGCGCGTTTCCGGCTCCCAAGCTCTGAAAATTGCCGAAACTCTGTTTCGCAGTCCAGGCAAGCAAATTTGGGACTCTCACCGGATTATTTACGGCTACATCCGCCACCCCAAAACTCAAGAATTAGTCGATGAAGCTTTACTGCTAATCATGAAAGCGCCACGTTCCTTCACTCGCGAAGATGTAGTAGAATTTCACTGTCATGGCGGAATTATGGCAGTGCAGCAAGTCTTGCAATTGTGTTTGGAAAACGGAGCGAAATTGGCACAACCGGGAGAGTTTTCCCTGCGGGCTTTTTTGAATGGAAGACTGGATTTAACTCAAGCTGAAAGCATTGCAGATTTGGTGGGAGCAAAATCTCCTGCTGCTGCACAAAGTGCTTTAGCGGGATTGCAAGGAAAATTAGCTAAGCCGATTCGCCTACTGAGAACAACTTGTTTGGATGTGTTAGCAGAAATTGAAGCTAGAATTGATTTTGAGGAAGATTTGCCGCCTTTAAATGAAGCTCAAACGGTCTTGGAAATACAGCATATTTTAGATGAATTGTCAACAATTTTGGCAACAGCCGATCGCGGAGAATTGTTGAGAAGTGGTTTGAAAGTGGCGATAGTCGGCCGCCCGAATGTGGGTAAGTCGAGTTTGTTGAATGCGTGGAGTCGGTGCGATCGGGCGATCGTCACTGATTTGCCCGGTACAACACGGGATGTGGTAGAATCCCAGTTAGTTGTAGGCGGAATTCCGGTGCAAGTGCTAGACACAGCGGGAATCCGGGAAACGGAAGACAAGGTAGAAAAGATCGGAGTTGAGCGATCGCGCATAGCAGCACAGCAAGCCGATCTAGTATTATTGACAATTGACGCAGAATCTGGGTGGACAGCAGGCGACTCAGACATTTACGAACAAGTAAAACACCGCCAACTAATCATCATCATCAACAAAATCGACCTAGTAAAAACACCCCCAAAATTACCTTTCTCCTCTGAAACTCACCGAATAGTCACCACAGCCGCCGCCCTAGAACTAGGCATAGCAGACTTAGAAACCGCAATCTTAGAAGCCGTGAATTCCCAAAATTTACAAGCAGAAAACCTAGACTTAGCAATTAACCAACGGCAAGCAGCAGCCATCACCAAAGCAAAGTTTTGTATAGAACAATGCTTAGTTACGATTGGTGATAAATTGCCCTTAGATTTTTGGACAATAGATTTGCGTGGTGCAATTCAAGCACTAGGAGAAGTTACCGGAGACGAGGTGACAGAATCAGTATTAGATAGAATCTTTAGTAGATTTTGTATTGGGAAATAAGCATAGAGACCCAGAAACCGGGTTTTTTACCAAAATGTTTCATCCCCATGCAGATTCAATGAAAAACCCGGTTTCTTTGGCGAAGACTCCGTAGGTTGGGTAGAGCGTAAACGAAACCCAACACCTTATTAGATCTCTCCGATAATTCTTGTGGAACAGGCATCTTGCCTGTTCCAAATAGTAGATGTCTGTCTATTGTAGGCGATCGCCCTAAGCTACCTTGGGGCAAATTTCGACCTTGACAGTCATGCCTACTTGGTTGAGCATTATAATCAGAGTATCAACGGAGAACTGCCCAATTTTACCTTGAGTCAAAGCTTTGATTTGGTCGCTTGATTGTTTCAGATGTTGAGCTGTTTGGTCGATCGTCCAACCGTGATGTTTAATCTGATTTTGTAGGGCTAGCATTAGTTGCGATCGGATTAGTAAGTTATCAGCTTCTTGGGCTGAAAATCCGAGGTCGAGAAAGATATTATCGTTGGCTTGAGTAATAGTATTTTCGGTCATTGTTCGCATTCTCTCTTCTTTTCGGGCATCTTCAGGAAGAGATTGGATTTCTTCGCGGGCAGCGCCCACCCACCGAATCGGTTTGATGGTCATCGGGTTTTTTGACAATCGAAAACTGTAATAATTGTAACACAGAGGATGAAGATTAGGTATCTGTGGTTTGGGTTAGGTGCGATCGCCCTTCAGTTAGATTAGTAGGACTTACGCGCAAAGGCCCAGAAACCTGGTTTTTTACGAAAATGTTTCATCCCCATGCAGATTCAATGAAAAACCCGGTTTCTTTGTCGGAGTCCAGAAATCCTGTAAAGGATGGCTATATGATAATTGTGAGTTAATTCTTAAATAACCAACTGATAATAGCAGTGCCAATACCTATCTACCACATTACCCACATTGATAATCTAGAATCTATCCTCTCAGAAGATGGACTATTAGCTTACAATGTTATGCTTGAGACACAAACTAACTACACTAATATCGCCTACGAAAACATCCAAGATCGTCGCGCTACAACTTATGTTCCTTGGGATGGAGGTGGAGTATTGCACGATTATGTTCCATTTTATTTTGCCCCGCGCTCTCCCATGCTATATACTATTAGTCGGGGCAATGTAGAAAATTATACTCAAGGTCAAGCAGCAGTTATTCACCTAGTTTCTAGTGTAGAGAATATCAAGGATAAAGATTTATGTTGGGTTTTTACTGACGGTCATGCAGTCATGAAATTTACAGATTTTTTTGACGACCTCAACTATCTAGATGATGCGATTGATTGGGATGTCATGGAATCGCGTTACTGGAATGACACAAACCAAGATAATGACAGAAAACGCAGGCGTCAAGCCGAGTTTTTGGTTCGCTACTTTTTCCCTTGGCAGCTAATAACAGAAATCGGAGTTATGGACTATACAATAAAAACACAGGTAGAGAATATTTTACAAAATTTCACACATAAGCCATCAGTCATAGTCCGTAATAATTGGTATTATTAAGATAAACAAAAATCTGGGAATTAAAGTGATTAAAATTCAGCAAGGCAACCTTTTAAAAGCAAATGCCGAAGCCATAGTGAACACAGTTAATTGCGTTGGAGTTATGGGCAAGGGAATTGCCTTGCAATTCAAGCAGGCATATCCCGATAACTTCCGTCAATATGAAAAAGCTTGTCGGGCCAATGAAGTACGGCCAGGGCAAATGTTTGTCATATCTACGAGCAATCTATTCAATCCCCGATACATTATTAATTTTCCTACAAAGCGCCACTGGAAAGGTAAGTCAAAAATTGAAGATATTCAAGCCGGACTAACAGCTTTGATTCATGAAGTAAAGCAATTGGGCATCACTTCTATTGCGGTTCCTCCGCTGGGTTGCGGGAACGGCGGCTTGTCTTGGAAGACGGTAAAACCGCTAATTGAATCAGCATTTTTGGAACTGCCTAACGTGCAAGTGCTGCTGTTTGAACCGCAGGGTACTCCTGAAGCTGATACGATGCAGGTTGCTACTGAAAAACCCCAAATGACTCGCGCTCGTGCCTTGTTTGTTAGCTTGCTACAACTGTATGGAATCCCAGGTTATCGACTGACAATGCTCGAAATCCAAAAGCTAGCTTACTTCCTTCAAGTTGCAGGAGAACCGCTGAGATTACAGTATGTGAAAGAAAGATATGGCCCCTATGCAAACAATCTCAATCATGTTTTACAGAAGCTGGAAGGGCATTATATTCGAGGTTATGGAGATCGGAATACAGAAGCAGAAATCTATGTATTATCCGATGGTGAAATAGCGGCGCGCAATTTTCTAGAAAATACCCCCGATGCTATTGAGCGACTAGAGCGTGTTAGCAATCTAATCAACGGTTTTGAAACTCCTTATGGGATGGAACTATTAGCAACAGTCCATTGGGTTGTTATGGAAAATAGGCAAGCTGCGGAGAATTCCGAAAATGCGATCGCACTTGTGCACGAATGGAACACTCGCAAGAGAGATCTTTTTAAACCTCAACATATCCGCAAAGCATGGCAGCGCCTACATCAGCAAAACTGGTTTTTTAGTGCTATAACAACCAACAACTAACTAACATCAAGATCGAGGCCTACCCAAAGTAGTAATATAAAGCACAGCCTCATCAGCCGGAATTCCCAAAACCTCATTCACCTTATCATCAAAAAATCCCGCAATCCCACTCACACCCAAACGCAATTGAATCGCCGCCAAATTCAGCCGCTGGCCCAAATGACCCGCATCCATGTGTAAATAACGATAAACGCGATCGCCATATTTAGCAACCGCCTGCTTCAAATCCGCCGTATGAAACAACAAAACCCCCGCATCTCTACCCAATTCTTGCCCCAAGCACAAATAGTGCAACTCCCTACGGAAATTCTTAAACCGAATCTGCCGCAATTCCTGAGCTTTAGGAGCATAATAATAACAGCCCTCTTCAAGACCATTCACACCCGAAACAGCCACAAAAGTCTCGATCAAACTCAAATCGAAATAGTCAGGATCACTATCCAATCCTTGGTCAATATAGTGATGTGGCTGATAAGTAAAATCCAGCAGGGCTAGTAGTTCATCCAATTTCAACGAAGCACCAGTATAATAACGAGTAGAACGCCGTTTGAGAATTGTATTTTCTAAATTGTCTAAGTGAAATCCCCAACTTATTGAAGGAGTCACAGTCGATACTTTCGTGCAAAATGGGAAGTTATATTTATCTTCTATTCCCCCTTCCTTATCATTGATTTTCCAGCCATCCGCACCTGTCGTATCTGACTCCAACTGTGTTGATTCGTGGAGATATTCTAACAATTGACCTTCGGGAATTTTTGGATAATCTGTTGTGGTATTTCCAGGTAAAGCTGTTCTGAATTTTGGCAAATTTTGCTTGATATCTAGCAAGTCTGCTAAGGCTACTACACAGATTGCTCCTTCTTGTTTTGAGTCGATATAAAGCAATTGATTGACGGCTTCATCTGCGAATCCTCCAATCAGGTGAGGTCGGTAGTCATTCAGCGCCGAAGCTAACTCGATGTTGCTCAATAAATGACCTGTATCTAGGAAAATTCGTCTATAAGCTCGGTCTTCGTAGCGCCAAGAAGAACGGAAAAACACATTTGTGATTGCAAGTGCCAATTTAGTCTCTTCTAAAGCTGGCGACCAAAAACAAGCCGCTTGCAATGCCGGCCAAACTTCACTATCCCAAAAGTGAACTAACGAATGAGTTCTCGCCTGATAATTATAAAGTCCGGCTGGCAAATACTCAGTCCCACGGGAGATTAAATAAACCTCTGCGGGGTAAAGCCCCCCAGCCGACGGTGCAGCTCGCAGATAAAGCGGGTTCCCATCCATCATGGACACTTTGGCAGTCAAGCCGTAGCTGCACAGCAAGAAGTTAGACAACCGATGCCACCAACTGCCATCAGGCTCGGTCTGGGACTCCTCTGAGGTGTCTTTTAGATAAGGCTTGAGGTCAAAATACGCTCCAATTTTATATTCCTTGAAGGGAACAGGTTGCTTTTCCCAGTCTAGCTGTCTGCTTTTGGCAGCAATGGTTTGAGGGTCATATTTTGTCCGTTCGTGGTAGTGCTGAGCAATGGATACTGGAGTTTCTGGCATAGTCAGAGTCGGAACCTCTTGGTTTTTTGAGCAGGGTATAAATTTACAAATATCAAAAAATTTTAGAAAAAATGCGATCGTTGTTATACCAATTTTTTATGAAGCTGCATAGAATTCGATCCCCCCTAACCCCCCTTAAGAAGGGGGGGACAAGAGTCCAATCAAAGTCCCCCTTCTTAAGGGGGATTTAGGGGGATCGGAATATGTGCAACGACCCATTAAATTGGTATTAGACAATCTTAACATAAGATAATCCATAATTTAAAATGCTCTAAATTTCATATATTTCTAATGGCAAATTATCTGGGTCTTTAAAGAAAGTAAACCGTTTGCCTGTAATTTCGTCAAGGCGAATCTCTTCGACATCGACCTGTTTGGATTCTAAGTAAGCAACTGATTCATCTATGTCTTCTACTGCAAAAGCTAAATGCCTCAAGCCACAAGCTTCAGGATTGTCAACTCTTTCAGGAGGATGAGGAAAGGAAAAAAGTTCAATCATGTCACCGTTGCCAACTTGTAAATCTAGTTTGTACGAGTTCCTTTCGATTCTGAAAGTTTCTTGGATGATGGAACATCCCAATACTTCTAGATAAAATTTCTTTGAGGCTTCATAATTTGAGCAAATTATCGCTACATGATGTATTTTTTTAATTTTCATAGTTAAGAAGAAGGAAGTTCGGCAACGGATTCTGTAACGGATATAACGGATATAGCAATCATAAATCATTTGTGAACTTCTTACTCCCGGACCTTAATAAGGGGAGGGTTGGGGTGGGGTAAAAAACTTTATGACTCATTTAGGATTGCTATATAAGGAAAACCGAAGTTGGAAGACCGAAGTTGGAAGAAGGAAGAAGGCAATAAAATCAATGGTTTCAGCAATTAAAAACGTGTTAACTGCCTTAGCGGTTGCTATATCGCTCTTTGAGCGAGAAAAAAGCTCGGCATCCTCATCATAAGCTCCCCGATTCATTCGCTCAAGTCAATTCCATGATAAAATGGGAGGTTTGCAGTCAATTACAATATTTTTACCGCAGGAGACAACTACTATGGCCCGTATGTATTACGACACCGACGCGAACCTAGACCTACTAGCCAACAAAACCATTGCGATTATCGGCTATGGTTCCCAAGGACACGCCCACGCCCTCAACCTCAAAGACAGCGGCATGAACGTGATTGTCGGCTTGTACCCCGGTAGCAAATCGGCCGCCAAAGCAACCGCAGCAGGTTTAACCGTTCATCCAGTAGACAAAGCAGCCGCCGCTGCTGACTTCATCATGATTTTATTACCCGATGAAGTTCAAAAAACTATTTACAAAGAACAAATCGAACCGCATCTTTCAGCCGGAAAAGTTCTAGCATTTGCCCACGGTTTTAACATTCACTTCGGCCAAGTTGTGCCCCCAGCCGATGTAGACGTAGTAATGGTTGCTCCCAAAGGCCCCGGACACTTGGTGCGACGGACTTACGAACAAGGGGAAGGTGTTCCGAGTTTGTTTGCGGTATATCAAGATGCTTCTGGCCAAGCGCGCGATCGGGCAATGGCCTATGCTAAAGGTATCGGCGGCACTAGAGCCGGCATCCTCGAAACTACTTTCCGCGAAGAAACTGAAACGGATCTTTTTGGCGAACAAGTAGTTTTGTGTGGCGGTTTAAGCGCCCTAATCAAAGCTGGATTTGAAACCTTAGTTAATGCCGGATATCAACCAGAATTAGCCTATTTTGAATGCTTGCACGAAGTCAAACTGATTGTTGACTTAATCGTAGAAGGAGGCCTCGCCACAATGCGCGATAGTATCTCTAATACCGCAGAATATGGCGATTTGACTCGTGGCCCCCGCATCGTCACCGATGAAACCCGTGCCGAAATGCGGAAGATTCTCAGCGAAATTCAATCTGGTCAATTTGCGCGGGAATTCGTGCTCGAAAATCAAGCCGGCAAACCAGGATTTATCGCAATGCGCCGTCAGGAAGCCGAACATCCGATTGAAGAAGTGGGCAAAGATTTGCGCGCTATGTTTAGCTGGTTGAAGAAGAAGTAATAGTCCTGGACGTACTCCAACCAAAGAAACCGGGTTTTTGAGCGAATCTGCGATGCTTTAACGAAGTATTTTCGTAAAAAACCCGGTTTCTGACCCATCGTAATTTTCCATCAACGGTTGGGAGTGGGAGTTTTTTGTAGTTCGTCAAGTTCTCGTTGCCTTTGCTGGTTTAAATCCTTGGGTTTCACCCAGGATGGCCATAGCCCTAGTAGGAATTTTCGACTTGTCACGCTGGCATTCCTTGCGGGTTTGGGGAGAAATTTCCAACTGTCACCGTAGGTGATAAACAGTGCTGTTACCAGTAGTAATAGTGGGATGACGTTTCTTTTAGGCATAGCAGTTTTGGAGTTGAGTTTTTTAAAGCCTTTAATATATATTTTGCCCTTCAACATCCAGAAAATATCACTAGGGCGTTTATTAATGTTGGGTTTCGTGACTCAACCCAACCTACAGTTATTCTGTAGATTATGTAGGTTGGGTAGAGCGATAGCGAAACCCAACAAACTAGGGGGTTCCGTTTCTTGTGTTGGGTTTCGTTCCTCAACCCAACCTACAGTTATTCTGTACGTTGGGTTGAGCGATGCCCGATGCCCAATTCCCGATGCCCTACTTGTTCTCCTTAATGAAAGTTTCTACAATGGCATTAGCTTCAGGGGGAATTTCTGTTACCAGTCGCACGGGAAGTGCTGGTGTCGAAGCAAACTGGGCGTAATCTGGTGTTAAAAACACGGCATATTTATCAGCATCAGTAGTCAATTGAGCGGCCATTGCTAAACTTATAGCTTTAATATAGTTGCGAATGCTAATAGCTTTGTCGCCGACTACTTCATCACCGGTAATTACTGTACTCGGTTTCCCAACTTGGTCTAAAGTTGTACTGGGGTCTTTTACGCTTAAGTGCGTTGCGCCGACAAAACCAACTAGCCATTTGGGAGAGGGGATTTGTGGGAATCCGATAATTTGTTCAACTAAGGCGGGAGTGGTTTTATCGGCAGAACCAGCTACTATTAATGTGGGTATTTGAATTTTACTTAAACCTGTTTCTCCAAATAATAGAGAGGTTGTGGGATTCATGGCGATCGCCCTTTTAATTCTCTGGTCACGTAATTGATAGCGTTCCTCTGGCAATCCGGCGGCCGCGCACTGAATGCCTTCGCCTAAACTTAAAGTGATCAAATCAGCCTGACACCGCTGTTTGAGACGGCCCAATTGCATCTCGGCACCAGCCAGGGACAAAGCAGCACCGCCACCAAAGGAATATCCAATTACCATCGATTTGTCGATCGCAATTTTACCCTGCAAATTAACATCCGTTTTGTTCAATTTTGCCAATTCATCTAGCACAAAACTGATATCCTTGGGACGGTTCAAAAACTCTTGAGGAGCAATCAATCGCGATTGACCGACAATCGCAGCATTAGTGTTTGCCTCATTGCTTCCGGGATGTTCCAAAGCAGCTACTATATAGCCGTGAGATGCTAAATGTTCGGCTAAATAGCGCAAATCAGTACGCACAGAACCCAAACCGTGAGAAAACACGATCGTCGGCTTGTCGGCTGTGGCGGCCTTCGACCAATAAACATCAACGGGAATACGCCGATCGCGCGCAGTATCATTTAAATCTAGCTTCAGTATCTGCACCGCATTCGGGCCGGCTTGACTGGCATCAAAAGGCAGATTCAGCGCTGTTTTATTGGCCCCTAACTGAGGTGCGATCGCCGCCATAAACCGCTGAGTTTGCCAAAAACCAGTATTCAAATTGGCCAAAACAGCAAAAGCGCGATCGAGATCCACCACTACCCGTCGCCCCGGATAATTTTCAATGAAACTCAATACCGACAAACCTTCGGGCTTATTTGCTCCCAAAACTAAGGCCGCTCGTAGCGCTTCCACACCCGCACCGTCGCGCCTTGGTATTACCGTTGTGAGATCCGCGAGAATTGCAGTACCAACACGAGTATTCAGCAAGCTGCTGAGGCCAACGACATTCAGCGGAATTTTTGCTTTGAGAGCTCCAAAGATTTGACTCCGTTGTTCAGACGAGAGGAGATTGGCGTAACTTTGCAGGCCATCCGGGACTTTTCCGGTTTCCACAAGCGATCGCAAATCCGCCACAGATATGGAAGATTCTAAGATACCTTTGCGGACAACTAGAGTTTCTGCTGCTTGTACAGGGGCGGTACCGCTTAAAGTGCTGATGGCGATCGCGATCGACATACTCGCCACTGAGGACAGCCATTTGAAAGTTGTTTTAATGCTCATTTTTAGTTTACTAAACCATAGCAGGATGTTTTCTAACACATCACCATATTCTCAAATTTTTCGCTGTTTATGAAAATTGTCTTAGATGCCTTTAAACTTAAATCTTCCACCAATGTCAGCAACAGGCAAGATGCCTGTTCCACAAAGAGTGAATTTTTCTTGTGGGATGGGCATCCTGCCCGTCCATAAAAAGCTTATTGAGAATGGTGCAAGATCTCAGTTTAAACTTACATTTTGCACCAACTCAGTAACAGGCTTTCCGGCCTGTTCCACAAAGAGTAAATTTTCTTGTGGAACAGGCCGGAAAGCCTGTTCATAAAAGGCTTGTTGAGAATGGCGCAATATCTCAGTTTAAACCCATGCCAATTCCCGATGCCCCATGCCCCATGCCC
>NZ_NXIB02000116.1 GCF_002412335.2 Tychonema bourrellyi FEM_GT703 | reverse complement strand
CCCATGCCCCATGCCCCATGCCCCATGCCCAATTCCCCATTCCCAATTCCCCATGCCAATTAATTAAAAGTGCGCTTGAATTCTTCTAACAAATCATCAATTTCTTCGATGGCCTGACTCACATCTATTCTCAGGGCTCCCAAATCCGACCTGTCTAATAGCCGTACTAGGGATTCCCGCTTAATCTCGATTTCTGCTACGCGCTCTTTGATTGTTTGTGCATCCATTGTTTTTTCCTGATTTTCTATGAACTGTGGGCATTTCTTGTTGAGTTATTCTTCCCAAATCGTCATCAAAGATTGCACGACTTTTAATTGGTTTGAATCTTTGTATTTTACAGCAAAATCTTAAATATTGTCTAGTTCGGATATCAGCGCAGAAAAGGGGGACGTTTGCTATCTGTGGACTTGTTTTTGATCATTTCAGCCAAAAATCGCTTCAGAGCTTTTTCGCGATTTTTCATGAAAGCAGCCCAAAACCCTGGTTGATATTCATCCATTGTCTTGGCTAGGGCCCAGACATCTATGGCTAAGATGTTGTAAAGCCTTTCATCTTCGCGCTTGAGCGAGTTAATCTGTTCTAGAACTGACTTGTTCGCTCCATGAGTTTGTCTGTCTTCGTCTTTGATCATGTCTCAAAAAATGGTTAAAAGGACAACAGGGTCGATCGCAACCTCAACTCTATATACTTTAATGATACCTTGATCTCGATCGCTCTCCCGGAACCAAAGACACACAATCAACACTGATATTTACAGGCGTTGGCGACGAGTCCTGTAGCATGATTTTTTGAAACTAGAGACCAGATTTTGGATGTACCCTGCTTCCAGACTCTTAAAGCTTAGCAGTTTTTGCAGGTATTTGGTCAAAAAATCTGAATTTATTCAAGACTTTTTGAATGATAATAATTAAAGTATATTATTGCTTCCAGCTAACTACCTCACTGATATGTTCCGTAAAATTTCTTTAGCAAGCCTAGCCTTAGTTGTTGGCTCTATTTTAGCAGTAGTCGGTTTCGCGGCTTACTTCACAGACCAACCGACTTTGAATCTGGCGGGGTTTTTCTATGGTATTCCGCTGTTGCTGGGGGGTTTGGCCCTGAAAGCTGCTGAACTCGAACCAGCGGATTTCACCGAACCGACTTCTCCTGAAGTTCTACTGCTGAGAGAGCATCAGGCCACAGAGACTCAAAACCAAGTTCGTAAAGATGTCACCCGATTTCGTTACGGCCAACCAGCTCATTTAGATGATGCCCTAGAGCGCTTGGGTTTGGCACCTACAGACGAGGAAAGACCAGTGCTGCGAGGGTTGCGAGAAATTTCTGTGGATGGTGCCTATGGATTGATTCTAGAGTTTCATTCGCCCTTAATTGCGATCGAACTTTGGGAAGAAAAACAGGCAAAAATAGCTACGTTTTTCGGCCCTGGTTTGCACGCAAAAGTGAGTCAAGTTGCTGAAGACCAAATTGAATTGGCTTTAATTAAAAGTGAAGTGGCTTAAAGTTGTCAGTTGTTGGTTATTGGTTGTTGGTTATTAGTTATTGGTTATTGGTTGTTAGGACAACTAACAACTAACTAATAACAACTAACAACTAACTAACAACTGACAACTAACTAATAACAACTAACAAATAACTAATAACAAGTAACAACTAACCAATAACCTATTAAATCAGGAGAGTGACAGATGGTTTCTTTAAACAGTAAAATAGGTGTTATCGGCGCGGGAACATCAGGAGTTTATCTGGCAATTTTGCTGATTCAGCGAGGGTTTCAAGTTACTTTGTTTGAAAAAGCACCCCATCCGCGCACCGATGGATGTGGTATTCTGATCGTGCAAGCAGGTATGGAAGCACTGCATCAAGGAAACCATCAAGTAACCCAAAAAATTATCAACTCCGGCGATGCGGTGAAAGTATTCGAGTTTCGCAATCTCCGTGGCGGTGTCATCAATTCTGAACCCGTCACCTATGAGGAAAATGAACTACCGGGGATGCTGGTACACCGCAAAGCTATTCTAGAAGCACTCCTTGACGAGTTACCCCCTGACTGTATTCGTTTTAATGCTGATTTATTGTCGATCGCTCAAACTGAGCATAGCGCGATCGCACACTTTAAAGACGGAACTCACTGGGAAGGCGACCTATTAATTGGCGCAGATGGAATTCTCTCCAAAGTTCGTCAATTTATCGTTCCAAATGTAGAACTGTTCTATTTAGGTGATATTGTATGGCGAGGAATTGTCGAAGATAGTAGCTTTTGTCCCGAAGGAAACTTTTTTGTTTATGTACGCGGGCGAGGAATTTATGCCAACTTCTTCCACATTGGTGGAGGTCGAACTCATTGGGGTTTCTTTATCGAAAAAGAGCGGCAAGAATCAGAAGTAGGCAAACTCCAGCCCAATGATATCATCATACCTCCCCAAGAACTCGCAAAACTCCCAGATGATGCGCGCAAAGTGATTGAATCAACCCCTGTGGAAAACATTGTCTGTCGCTTTTCCTACGACATTGACCCCCTACCTAAAATCTATGATGGGCACGTTATCCTAATCGGTGATGCGGCCCACGCAAAAAGTTCCACACGCGCTAGAGGAATGACTTCCGGCTGGGAAGATGGCCTGTCTTTAGCCCAACATCTCACCGACAGTGCTAGCATTGTAGAAGCCCTGGAAAATTTTCAGACCGAAAGATTACCGATTGTCCATGAATATCAACGCACTAGCCGTGAAATGAGTCTGAAAATAGGTCGTCGTTAAAAATAGAGAATAGGAGCAAATCCCGATGTCTGCAAATATATCTTACTCTCCTGATTTAGACAGAGTTCCTGAAATTTTCACCCGTCATCTTGGTACTTGGAAAGGCGAGTATATTAAGACTGACACTCGCGGACATTTTACTCGCAGCTTCTTCGGTAATTTTACCATTTCGATTGAGGGAAGTCACTACCGACAAGTTAATAATTATGAATATTCAGATGGTTCTCGCCTCCAGCTCAATTTTGAAGGTGAATTTGAAAATCGGATTCTAAAATTGTATTCTAGCAGCTATTCAGATTTTTCGGCGATCGCGTGGGATGCAGGTCAGGAAGTTATTTGCTTTCGCGCCACGAAAACTCAGGATAACGCAGTGATTACTTTTATGGAAACCATGACTTTACTGTCAGAAAATCACCGAGTTCGTAGCACTCAAGCTTTTAAAGATGGCGTTTTTGATGGCATCTCATTTATTGAGGAAATGCGTTGATTGTTGACGGTTGACGGTTGACGGTTGACGGTTGACGGTTAACTGTTAATTGAAAATTAAAATAATTAAATGTTATCAAAAATTACCAATCACCGCCCCCGAAAACCCCAAAAAACTTTAAAATTAATTGATAGTATCGTCAATTAACCTTCTCGGTCAGCACTTGGGAATGCCCATTACCAACAACCCCTCCACTTTGATTCAATCCGAAACACTCGAACTATTAGAATGGTCGCGCTTGTGTCAGCACTTGGCTACCTTCGCAGCCACCAAACTCGGTGTCGCCGCCGCCCTCGACCTCGAAATCCCGCCAACTCAAGCTCAGACAGCAGAACTCCTAGCCCAAACTCAGGAAGCTTATCAGTTAGATAACCGACCTGGCGCTGCTTTGGCTTTTGAAGGCATCCAAGACATTGGTCAGGCCCTCCAACGAGCCGAACTGCAAGGTTTGCTCAGTGGTGAAGAATTGCTGGCGATTGCTACTACCCTGGCGGGAGCAAGGCAATTGCGCCGCATCATTGACAATCAGCCAGATGTGCCGACACTCAAGGAACTGGCGGCCGGGTTGCGGACTTATCCCGAAATCGAACAAGAAATACATCGGTGTATAGACGATCGCGCTCAAGTAGCCGATCGAGCCACTCCTAAATTAGCAGGAATTCGAGTTCAAATGCGACAGTTGCGCGATCGCATTTATCAAATACTACAAGGAATTTTGCAGCGACAATCCAACGCCGTCCAAGAACAAGTAATTACCCAAAGAAACGCGCGCTTTGTCATTCCCGTCAAAGCTCCCCAAAAAGATGCCATACCGGGCATCGTTCACGACTCCTCAGCCAGCGGCGCGACACTGTATGTAGAACCCCACAATACAGTAAATCTCAACAACCAAATGCGGCAATTTCTCAGACAAGAACAAGTCGAAGAAGAAGCAGTTCGCCGCGCCCTGACTGAGCAAGTAGGAGCAGTCAAACCCGACTTAGATAGATTGGTGGTGGTAGTGACAACTTTAGATTTAGCCACAGCTAAAGCGCGTTACGGCTTTTGGCTACAAGCAAATCCGCCGACATTCATTGAACTTGGAAACACAAAATTAACACCAAAAGATGGAGAAATAGCAGAAGAGGAAAATTTAGAAAACAGTAAAGTACAAATTCCCAACTTGCGATCGCAAATCACCCTGCGCCACTTGCGCCATCCTCTGTTAGTTTGGCAACAGCAATACGAACAAGGTTTTGCAGTAGTACCGATCGACTTAACCATCGCGCCGCACATTCGTGTAGTCGCCATCACCGGCCCCAACACCGGCGGCAAAACAGTCACCCTCAAAACCTTGGGATTAGCAGCTTTAATGGCAAAAGCCGGAATGTTTGTGGCGGCCCGCGAACCTGTAGAATTGCCGTGGTTCGACAACATTTTGGCAGATATTGGTGACGAACAATCTTTGCAGCAAAGTTTGTCTACTTTTAGTGGTCATATTCGTCGCATCAGCCGCATCTTAGCAGTCTTGAAAAAAGGAGGAGAAGAGGATTCAGACCTCCCAATTCCCCATACTTCAACTACCCTTCGACTACGCTCAGGGGACACGATTCCCGATACTTCCACTACCCTTCGACTACGCTCAGAGGACACGGTTCCCGATGCCCCATGCCCGATGCCCCATGCCCAATTCCCCATTCCCAAATCCTTAGTTTTATTAGATGAAGTAGGAGCGGGGACTGATCCATCAGAAGGTAGTGCATTGGCGATCGCACTTTTGCAATACCTCGCCCAAAACTCCCTATTAACAATCGCAACTACCCACTTTGGTGAACTCAAAGCCCTCAAATATCAAGACTCCCGCTTTGAAAATGCCTCAGTGGAATTTGACGACAGTTCCATGCAGCCCACCTATCGGTTACTGTGGGGAATTCCCGGACGTTCCAACGCCCTCAGCATTGCCAAAAGACTCGGTTTGCTACCAGAAATAGTCGCAGAAGCTCAAACCCATGTTGGGGGTGCTTCTGTCGATGTCAATCAAGTAATTGCTGGACTCGAAGCTCAGCGGCGGAAACAGGAAACCAAAGCCAGAGAAGCCACTCAACTACTGCACGCAACCGAACAACTGCACCGAGAAGTTTCTGAAAAAGCAGCAGCTTTGAAAGAAAGGGAGCGGGAACTAAAAATTGCTCAGGAAGTGGCGGTAAATGAGGCAATAGGCACGGCAAAATCAGAAATTGCTCAAATCATTCGCCGCTTGCAGTCTGGCGACCAAACGGCTCAAAATGCTCAAGTTGCGACGGAAACCTTAAATCAAATTTCCGCCAAACACCTGCCCTCGCGGAAGGAACCGGCGAAACCGAAACCGGGTTTTATGCCAAAAGTGGGCGATCGCATCCGCATTCCCAGCTTGGGCCAAACCGCCGAAGTCCTCAGCGGGCCAGATGCTAACGAAGAATTGAGCGTCAGGTTTGGGATTATGAAAATGACTGTCAAACTGGCAGAAATTGAATCCCTCGATGGTCAAAAACCTGAAACCAAAGCCCAATTAGCGAAGATAGCAGCCCAAGCCCAAGCACAGGCTACTGCTAAGGCCAAACAAGCTCAGTCGGAAGTTGCGAAACCAAATCCTGAAATCGCAATTCGGACTGCTAATAATACGATCGACTTGCGGGGTGCGAGAGTTTCCGATGGGGAAATTGAAGTAGACAGAGCACTTTCCAAAGCCGTTGAATACGGAGTGTTGTGGATAGTTCATGGCAAAGGTACGGGACAGTTGCGACGGGGTATTCACGAATTTCTGGACACTCATCCGCAGGTTTCTCGCTATGAGTTGGCTAGTCAAAAAGAGGGAGGTGGAGGTGTGACGATCGCCTTTTTGAAGTAGTCAGGATTGAGGTGTTTCTGGTTGACTCGTAATTATTAGAAATTAGGAGACGGCTTGGCCTTAGTCCCTACAATTAATCTGGCGTAGGGACTAAGGCCAAGCCGTCTCCTCTATATCATTCCACCGCAACCGGAATTTATATGATACAGCGGTTCCCGCTGTATAGCGGTTCTCAGATAGATGAGGTATACAGAAACCCTGTATTGTCAAGCTTTACAGGTTAAAATTCGTACCTCACCTTTTTGAGAAAGGCTATATATTGATGAAGGCATTTTTGAGGAATTTTTTGAATTTAACACTTAAGCGTGTTGGTTGGTAGCGAGCAGCTAGGGATTTAACGCTCTTCTGAACAGTTGTGGGTTCGGTTTGCTTTTCATCCAAACCGAGATAAGTCAAGATATTGGAGCAACGTTCACTTTCTGATGACTCATCAAGTTCGCGTTTTGAGGCCTGATCAATCATTTCAAACAAAGGCTTTAAATAGGGTTTTAATTCATCTTCTGTTACCAGTTCCGATTGAATCATAGCTTCCAAAAGTTGAAGAGACTCAGCAAAACTTCTAAAATTATCTCGAATTGCTGCCTGTATCAATTTTGGTTCCTTTCTTCTGGGATAATCATTATTATTTTCCAATTCACGTTGATATTTAATCTGGGCTTCTTGTAATTTTTCATCGTAGTCCTTTTGGTTTTCCAACGATTTAATCAGAGTTTGGTCATCAATATAAATAAACCGATTTGAAGGGTGAGAAGCTGTGGGAAACAAATCAATTAACTGCGATTCGCTATTGAGCATTTTTCTAACATTGACTGTTTCCAATTTTTCTTCAAACGCCTTAATAGTTTGAGCGGCGAATTCTCGATATTTCCATTTTTGCTCACGCTTATAAGTCTTAGAGCCTAAGATGAAAGTAGCAGTACCAATAAATACTCCTAAAAATTTTCCCATCAGTGTCATTAAGGGGCTACTCAACAGATTTCTTGCGGGGATATTTCCTACTTGTACAAGTGCGGTAAAATTATCTGTCAAAGGTTGAGCTAGAACCGGAGAGGCTACGCTGAGAATGGCTAAAACGACGGCTGGTGCTAAAATTTTTCTGAATTTCATGGTAAAAGCTCTGTAGTTAATAGTCTAAACAAGAGGTTGAGGTTTGCAGGTGTTTTGCTTGCCTATGTTTAAACTTTAGGGAACATGAGCGATTACCAGGCAAGCTAGAGTGTCACTTTTTATGGATGGCTCTGATTTTTAGCACAAGTGTTTATGCTGCTGAGACTGTAAGCTTGATGTAAAAAGAGTTCTCCATGTGGCACATCCCTCTCAGTAGGGGGCAATTTGTCAATTGTCACTGCTGTCTTTGCTGGAAGTGCGGTTTTTGGCGATCGCAACTCTGCCTTACCTCACACCAAAAGCGACATTTGTGTCGTTTTTGCTTTGGGGGGCGGTCGCCGCGCCCATCCAGCTAAAACCTAAGTCATCAGAAAGCGATGGCCTCCCCAGACAAACCCAAGTCATCAGGTAGCGCTCGCAACTCTGCCTTACCCCCAATCCTTGTCGATCCAGGACTTCGATAACTTTCCAAGTCTTTGCCGGCACTGCAATCTTTTGTATCAACAGCATACAGACTATAAGTAGCATTCGAGATAGCTAGAATCTTTGGATTGAGATAAGTCCCGATCGCTTCAAAAGACTAATTTGATTTCCGTCACTCCGTTTCACGACTCATTTAGATTCACTATATACTGCAAATGTGGCATGATTAAAAGTTGAGTTCTCACTTGAGTAAACTGCCTGATTAATGAAAAAAACTCCCTCAAATGAAGTTTTGGTTGGCGACTGTCGTGAAGTGATGAAGACATTGCCAGAAAATTATATTTCTGCGTGTATCACTGACCCACCTTATAATTATGAATTTATTGGTCATAAATGGGATGACTCGGAAATTCAAAGGCGTATTGAAAGAGTCAATGACAAGGGAAGTAAAACCCTTGTCAAAAACATTCCCTATGGTAGTGGTTTAGCAGGTGGAGTCAGAAACGAAAAATGGTATCAAAGGAATCGTAACAACACTCTGGAGTATGAGAACTGGTGCTTTGATTGGGGTGAGCAGCTTTTTCGGATCTGCAAACCGGGTGCAACAGTTTTAGTTTTCAACAGCACAAGAACTGTTGCTCACGTACAAGTAGCCCTGGAAAATGCTGGATTCTATCCGAGAGATATGCTTGTTTATAAAAGATCGAGTGGTATCCCGAAAGGTGTCAATATCAAACAACAGTTCGAGAAGAAAGGATATGAAAATCCTGAACAATGGGATGGTTGGCACAGTTGTCTGAGAAACGAATGGGAAGCAATCTGCGTACTTCAAAAACCACTGGTCAATAATTACTTGGAAACTCTACAGGAGTATGGTACTGGTCTATTTTATACTAAAGATCGGTTTGGTGGTTTTCAGTCCAATATTTTAGAAGGTATACAGCGTGAAAAAACCGAGGATTTTAACGTCCATTGTACGGTTAAACCGATCGCTCTAATGAGACAACTGGTTGAAATATTTGTACCGCGCTTGGAAAATTCTATTCTAATCGATCCTTTCGCAGGATCGGGAACTACATTACTGGCGGCGCAAGAATTTGGGATTAAGTATGTTGGCATTGAAATAGTACCTGACTACATAGAAATTATCAAGAAGCGCCTAGATAGTTTCAGCGGTGTACAGGGAATTCTCCCACTTTTTTAGTAAGAAATGACTTTAAATCAAACCCGCTTATTGTTTGTATAAAATTAAACGAAGCATCGCCAGTGTAGACTCTCCAAGTCCCTACTTGGCAAGCTGTAATAGCTGCGGGCAAATTATCTTGTCGAAGGATTAAAAATACTGGCTCGTAATTATAAGTACGAAGTAGTGGGCCATAGGATTTGAACTTTTTCAGTGTTCCAGAATCTCCTGAGCCAATACGATATTTTGTATCGATCGCGTACCCATCAACAATCAGATCGCACGGCTCATCACTTCCCACTTTAAATGCTGGCTGAAAACTACTGCAATATGCTTTGCAGGTTTCCGTAACTAACAATTGCCAACACATTCCTAACTCACGTCCCCAATATTGCTTATTTTCTTTTTTTATTATGGGAGAGATACCAAACACATCCATTAAAATATCGTGTTCTTCATTCTCTTCTGTGTAAACTTTCTCGGTAAATGAATTTTGGTATCTTGCTAAAATTTGCTCTAGTTTTTTTTCAGTCATCATCAGTTACCAGTTCAGCTAAACTAACGGATAATGCCTTGGCTATTTTGTTTGCATTAAGCAGCGTTATATTCCTTTCACCTCGTTCAACGGAGCCAATATAAGTACGATGTAATTCAGATAGTTCTGCAAGCTGATCTTGGGAAAGATTTCTGAGCTTTCTGAAATGTCTAACTTTTTTACCAAATTGCTCCGTAATATCCATAGATTGCGCCAGACTAAGCAACGACAACTATAATCTGACAGACTATAAGTAGCGACAGACTATAAGTAGCATTCGAGATAGCTAGAATCTTTGGATTGATATAGGTCCCGATCGCTTCAAAACACTGATTTGATTTCGGTTACTCTGTGGCCTAGCATGGTTGGGGGGAAACTGATTATGGGTTTGTTTTGGGCGATCGCACTTAAAAACGCAACTTTGCAACTCGCAATTCCGTCTAACAGTCAGGGCTACCGGAATCAAAGCTCATGGGTGTGGATCAAGATTAACAGAGTTGTTTTTGCGATGCTGGTCACAAGCGCCATCACCGCACACTGTTAGAGATCCAGCCTGAACCTGTATTAATTTCCTATGCTGAAGCTATGCGCTCGATCGTAAAGTCCTCCGCTCCCACCAACGAAACGGGCACATCTCCCAACTGGGAAGAATTGACCCAAAAAGCACCAGAACCTACCCAGTTGGACAACATTAAATCCCAACTGGATTTAGTGCTGTTAGCCCTAGAAGCACTGACCGGAATAGGCTCGGAGGCAATGCTCAAGGTGGCTGTTGAACTAAATTTAGAGTCAATGGTGGCCGATCGCGTGGCACTATGGCGACTACGCCAGTCTAACCCGCTACGGAAAGGCCAGGGGGGACGGAAAAAACTGGATGTGGAAGAAGCCCGATCGCTCGTTTTGATTAGCTGTCACTTAGCAAAACAGCACCAAGCCCTAATCCGTCGCGCTGTAGCACTGCTGGAACAAATGGCAGAGCAAAATCGCGAACCTCACACCGTCGCTTTGCTGGGAGATTATATTGACAGATTCAGCAATACTTATGGCGATCGCATGGAAGATGCAGAAAACTTATCCGGCGCACAACTAACCAATTTAGCCCTCAAACTATTGATCGATTTACTCTTCTACAGCAGTCCCGGCGGCCACCGTCGTCTTTGGTTAGCTCTGCTCGATCGGGCTAAGAGTGAGACTTAAGTGCCAAATAGTTTGCTAAACTTATCCATACTTCATCGCCCTTGAGGAAGTTCTATGTTTGCCGTTAAACGAGCGCTAAAATTGAATAACAACGAAGCGACTTTGATGGCAAGACACGCAGGATTCCGGCGTGTAGTATTTAATTTTGGATTAAGCCTGCGAACTCAAATGTATAGTGAGGGGAAATTTACCGACTCGAAGGTAATCAACGAAGTCAAAAAAGTTCTTACCAACTACATCAAAAAACAGCCTGAATTCGGCTGGATGAACCAGTTGTCTAGTCGAGTTTACCAAAATGCGTTAATCGATCTAAAAGATGCGTTTAGTCGGTATCGCTCTGTCCAAGCAGGTTATCCAAGATTCGCTAGTCGCCGAGACGGTCAATCTTTTAGGGTCGATTCATCTAACGGCAAAGTTTTACTAAGCGCTGGCAACACTATTAAGATTCCTACCTTGGGGACTTTTCGACTCTACGAAGCCCTAGAATGCGGTTATGTGTCTCAAACTTTTACGATTTCAAAAGAAGGAAGTCGTTGGTTTGTTTCCTTTTGTGTGGACGCCGAACGTTTACCAGTTCAACAGTCTCAGGCATCCGTGGGAATCGATGTGGGCATCAAGTCATTTGCCACGCTGTCAAATCAGCAGGTTTTTGATGCGCCAAAACCGTTGAAGCAAGCGAAAACCAAACTTGCTAAATTGCAACGCCAAGCATCAAAACAGGTAAAAGGTTCTCAAAACCAGCGCAAAACCTACGATATGATTAGTCTCCTCCACGCACGGATAGCTCGTATTCGTTTAGATTTCCTCCACAAGTTGACAACTTATTTAGCTAAAAATTTCAAGCTAATTAAAATTGAAAACTTGAACGTTCAAGGAATGATGGCGAATCACAAGTTAGCTGGAGCAATATCTGACCTTGGATTTTACGAATTTAAACGGCAACTGGACTACAAGTGTCAAATGTATGGAGCTAGTTTAGTGTTGGTAGACCAATGGTTTCCTAGTACCAAAACTTGCTCGAATTGTGGCCATAAAAAAGATATGCCACTAAGCGTTCGGACTTTTGACTGTCCTGCTTGTGGCAGATCTTTAGATCGTGATTTGAATGCGAGTTTAAATATTTTAAACTGGGAACCCAAGGCTATTGGGGGATAGCCTACTTATCTTGGGATTAGCCGTCTACCCAACAGCGTAGGAAGTGAACTCGGATTGTGTCTAAAAAGGATTTTAGACAAGTTTAGGTAAGTTTTACAAAGCAGTTAAGCTTGAAGAACATGATGAACAGGCAAGATGCCTGTTCCACCAGAAAATTTATTTATTGTGGAACAGGCATCTTGCCTGTTACTAAAAAAAAGCTCGTTGAGAATCACCCAAAATATCAGATAAAGCATAGCTCTTCCTTCTTCCTTCTTCCTTTTATGGTTTTAAAACGGTACACCCCCCCCACTTGCACGCTGGAAATTACAGCCAAAAGTTCGCCTCTATCTCGCTGGGCGCACAAACCCGTCTTGAAATCTCTCACTTTTGAACTGCGACTCGACGATCCACGGCTACCAGATACCGAACACGTTACCCTCAATGGCGATCGCACTCAACTAGAAGCCCTCCACGAAGCAGTCAACTCCTACATTCAAAACCTTCTTGGCGAATCTCGCCCCTGGGAAACCAGGAGCCAATCTGAATTCAGTGATAGCGTTGCGAAAACCGCCTCAACGCCCACCCGCAGCCCCGTCATGCTGCATGAATCATTCAACCCTTCAGAAAAAGCAACATCCGAACTCAACTCTTCAGATAGCCCTAAAAATGCCAACTTTCCCGCACCCCCCCACTTGGAATCGCGCGGCCTCCTCGCCCACAACTTATTTTTAGGCTCTCTGACAGTCGCAGAATCCTCGCCAGTAGTGCGTCTCAGCACCGTACAACTGTTTGACTTAGCCACCGCTTTGGACGAATACAGTAGCGAAGTGATGGCACTTCCGAACCTCAGTCGATCGCCCAAACGCTCTCAGCCCGTACCTTGGCTCAAAGTCGCAGCAATGGTTGTAGCCAGTCTTGGTTTGACCACAGGTGCGATCAAAATGCTGCAAGTGAGGCAAGCCCAAATCGCCTCAGCCCCCACCAGTGCAGCATCCAGCCCATCTGCACAGCCAAACCTCGCGATCGGCGTCTCTCCCAGTCCATCACTAACAACACCAACATCCCCAGCACCAACACCCTCAGCCACACCAACATTGCCGCCCCTACCACCCCCGCCCATCAGT
>NZ_NXIB02000115.1 GCF_002412335.2 Tychonema bourrellyi FEM_GT703 | reverse complement strand
GCCCGTCCCACAGGGGTTGATGACAGGCAAGATGCCCGTCCCACAGGGGTTGATGCTAGTCAGCTAGACGGTACTGTACAAGTTAGTGAAGCTAGAGATGTGGGCGGTATTTATGTTGCTGAGGTGAAAATTCGGTTTGTTAATTCTAGGGGGGAGGCGGTTGACAAGAAGGGGAAACCGATTGAGGGGCGAATTTCGGAAGATTTTATTCGTGGTGAGCTCAAACTCAAGGCGGGGGATAATTATAGTCAGGATGTAGTGCGATCGGATTTGCAGCAGTTGCAGCAATTGGGATTGTTTGACAAGGTGACGGTTTCTACTGAGGAAGTTGGCACGGATATTAATGTTATATACAATGTCGAAGAGCGATCGGCTCGGTCTTTTGGGGTCAGCGCGAGTCTGAGTGATGATATTGGCGTTGCGATTCCTCTGTCTTATATCGATCGCACTTTGGGGACAAATCCACAGCGGGTGTCGGTGGAAGTTCAGCCTAGCCTCCGAGATTTGGAGTACGATGTCCAGTTTGTCAGCCCTTACGTTGCCGCCACAGACCGTTTGGGATACAGTGTGAGAACTTTTCGCGATCGCCGAACTTCCGACATTTTTAACGATGATATCGATTTGCCCAATGGTAATCGGGTTCGAGAAATTCGGATGGGCGCAAATCTGGCAGTTACGAAGCCTTTGGGCGATTGGCGAGGAACTTTGGGGCTGAATTATACAAATATTAGTACGCGCGATCGCAATTTGAAGATCGCCCGCCGTGACGAATTGGGAAATCCTCTCACATTCAGCGGTACTGGTGTTGATGAGTTATACACTGTTTCTTTTGGCGCAACGCTCGATCGGCGAAATAATCCCTTCAACCCCACCAGCGGCTCAATTCTTAGCCTCAGCACTGAACAATCAATACCTTTAGGGCAAGGCAATATTTTGAGCAATAAACTATTAGCAAATTACATACGATATGTACCGATGAATCTACTCGGCGGTGGTGATTCTGAAACTTTGCCAGAAATGTTAGCGATTAATTTGCAAGCGGGAACAGTAATTGGAGATTTGCCACCAACAGAAGCTTTTCGCCTCGGCGGGCGCAATTCCGTGCGGGGTTACGACAGTGGAGATATTGGTAGTGGGCGCAGTTATTTCCTAGCTTCGGGAGAGTATCGGTTTCCGGTTGGTACAGATGTGGGCGGGGTTCTATTTGTTGATTTTGCGTCGGATTTGGGAACGGGAGACAGCGTGTTAGGACAACCGGCTTCGGTGAGAGACAAACCGGGGACTGGGGCTGGTGCGGGTGTGGGTGTTCGCGTGCGATCGCGTTTTGGATTAATTCGCTTCGATGTGGGTGTTAGCGATGGCGGTGAAATCAAATTTGTACTCGGTACAAAACAGCGATTTTGAAAATGTAGGTTGGGTTGAACGGAGTGAAACCCAACAATCACAAGGTTTTTAGCTGTTGGGTTTCGTGACTCAACCCAACCTACGGCTGTCAAACTGGGGCAATAAAAATAAATGTAGGTTGGGTTGAACGGAGTGAAACCCAACAATCACAAGGTTTTTAGCTGTTGGGTTTCGTGACTCAACCCAACCTACGGCTTCAAACTTGTAACAGGCAAGATGCCTGTTCCACAATAGATGAATTTTCTTGTAACAGGCAAGATGCCTGTTTCACAATAGATGAATTTTCTTGTGGAACAGGCATCTTGCCTGTTCCTAAGCAAGTAATTGAGAATGGTGCAACATCTCAGTACCATTAAACCTGCGCTACATCCATCACCAAATCCATCATCGAAGTCGAAGCCTCCACCTTCGCAACATCCAACAAAGTCTTCAAAACAGAATCAGGATTCAAACTAATCGAATCAATTCCCAACTCAACCAAGAACCGAGCAAATTCTGGATAATCACTAGGCGCTTGACCGCAAATTCCAATCTTGCGATCGTATTTTTTGGCCGCTTTAATCGCAATTTCCACCAGCCGCTTCACCGCCTCATTCCGTTCATCAAAAATGTGCGCGACTAAACCAGAATCCCGGTCTAATCCCAATGTTAGCTGAGTTAGATCGTTTGAGCCGATCGAGAATCCATCAAAAACTTGGGCGAATTCATCAGCAAATATGACATTGCTAGGCAATTCGCACATCACATACACTTGCAAGCCATTTTCGCCCTTGACTAAACCGTGTTTCGCCATCTCAGCTAACACTTTTCGCCCCTCATCCGGTGTGCGACAAAATGGAATCATCGGAATCACATTTGTCAAGCCCATTTCGTCACGAACGCGCTTCAATGCCTTGCATTCCAAAGCGTAAGCTTCGCGGTAATTCGGGTCATAATAGCGAGACGCGCCGCGCCACCCAATCATCGGGTTTTCTTCCTTCGGTTCAAACTGCCGTCCTCCCAAAAGATTAGCATATTCATTGCTCTTAAAATCGCTCATCCGCACGATGACTGGGTTGGGATAAAATGCCGCAGCAATTGTGGCAATTCCGTGGGCTAATTTGTCGGTAAAGAAATCGGGTTTGTGTTCGTAAAGTGCTGTGAGTTTGGCAATTTGGCGCTTGACGGATTCGTCGGTCAATTCGTCAAAGTGAATCAGTGCTAGCGGGTGTGCTTTAATGTGATTGGCAATGATGAATTCCAGTCGCGCCAATCCCACACCATCGCAAGGAATGGCTGATAAACCAAAAGCTTCTTCGGGGTTGCCGACATTCATTAAGATTTGAGTGCGAGGGCGGGGTAAATTGTCGATCGCACTTTCTTGCACTTCAAACGGTACCAAACCGGAATAAACTTTGCCTTCCTCTCCTTCAGCACAACAAATAGTAATCTCTTGACCGTTTTTTAATACTTTTGTCGCATCGCCAGTGCCGACAATTGCCGGAATTCCCATTTCCCGCGCAATGATTGCTGCGTGGCAAGTACGGCCACCAGAATTGGTGACAATCGCACTGGCTTTTTTCATGATCGGTTCCCAATCAGGGTCTGTTTTATTGGTAACTAAAACTTCCCCTGCTTCAAATTCACCAATTTCGTTAGCATCTAAAATGACGCGGGCTTTGCCTTGTCCGATGGCTTCACCAACGGCGCGTCCTTTTACCAAAACTGCACTGGAACCTTGCAATTTGTAACTCCGCAAAACTGTAGCCGACTTTTGAGATTGCACTGTTTCTGGTCGTGCTTGGACGATGAATAATTCGCCAGTATTACCATCTTTTGCCCACTCAATGTCCATCGGCGTGTAAGTTTCACGCACTTGGGAATAGTGTTCTTCTATTAATACTGCCCACTGTGCTAGTTGCAGAACTTCGTCATCGTTAATGGCAAATTTTTCCCGTTCTGCTGGTTGTACTGAGACATTTTTGGTGTATTTTGAACCGCCAATATCATACACCATTTTAATTTGTTTTGTGCCAAGGCGTTTGTCCAAAATTGGACGGAAACCTTGTTTTAATGTTGGTTTGAAAACTAGGTATTCGTCTGGATTTACTGCGCCTTGAACGATGTTTTCTCCTAATCCGTAGGCGGCGGTGATTAGGGCGGCATTTTTGAACCCGGTTTCGGTGTCGATGCTGAACATGACACCGGAGGATGCTAGGTCCGATCGCACCATTTTCTGCACACCGACTGATAACGCAACTTCAAAGTGGTCGAATCCCCGGAGTTGGCGGTAGGAAATCGCCCGATCGGTGAATGTGGATGCGAAGCATTTATGGCAGCATTGAATCACGCCGTTGCAAGCATGGACGTTGAGGTAAGTTTCTTGTTGTCCGGCGAAACTCGCATCTGGTAAGTCTTCGGCGGTGGCGGACGATCGCACTGCTACGTCTGTATTGTCACCGTAGCGATCGCATAATTGATTGTAAGCTTGTGCGATCGCAATTTGCAAATCTTCTGGAAACGGTGTATCCAAAATCAGTGTTCGCGCTTGCTTACCTTTTTGGCGCAATTTGTTAACATCTTCTACATCCAAGTCGGCAAATATTTCGCGCAATTTAGCTTCTAAACCAGCCGACTCTATGAAGCAGCGGTAGGCGTGTGCTGTAGTTGCAAATCCGTTCGGAACATTGACACCTTTGGGAGTTAGCTGTTGAATCATTTCCCCCAAAGAAGCATTTTTGCCACCTACTAACGGGATGTCAGCGATGCCAACTTCATCAAACCATAATATTAAGGCCTTTTCTTTGGGAATTAGAAGCTGCTTTTGTTGAATTGCTAATCTTTCACTCATTGCTTTTTCCTCTCAATTTCAGCTCAGTTTGGTCAAAGGACAGCAATTTTTTTTTAATGTAGTTTTGTTGCGAAGATTTTCTCAAAATATTCCCAACTTTTGACTTTTCAGTCGCGAAGTATTAAGCTGTTGGGCATTTAAACTCCTCCGCGTAGGGTGCGTAGGGGCTAAGAGAGCCATTCGCCCCTACTGACGCACCCTACTAGCTAGCTTTTCCTCGTGCTAATCATCTTCTAGACGAAGGCTATAAATTTGATCCCCGGCTATTGGGAGTGAATTTTAGTGCTGTTTACGCACTGGTTGGGCTAGGCTGTATTTATCTATCTTTTTACCTCTACTTATACAATATCACTTTTTTAGCAAAATACAACATAGATGCCAAAATTTTTATTGGGTTCTCAAAAAAGAGTATTTTACGTTGAATTAGGTCGATCTACTTACCTGACCGATGAAGTTCATGCTGTAACAGAAAGGCGATCGATTGTCTCTTTTGATACACGGCGAACGCTTTTAAATGTGTTTCAACTGTTTTCTTGCTAAGGGCAGAGAGTTGAAAAAATTCGCTGAGGAATGGAGACTTCATTTCGGAATTTGTAAACTCTTCCACCTTGTATATTTCAATATTGAATTGTTTCTATGCTATAATAGTTTGTAGGAATGCTCTACGATAAAAGTATTGGTATGATGATATCAGTTTTGAACCCAACCACAGAGCGCAATGGCTTTAAGGTTCTTCTCGTCGAAGACAATTGGGCCGAAGCTGAGGTGATCGAAGAATTATTATTAGAAACTAATGTTGCCAGATCGTTGCCCCAAAGCCTATCCGTAAGTCGCGCCGATCGCCTCAGCAAAGCGCAGCAGCTTTTAGTCACGGAAAAATTTGATGTCATTTTACTAGATCTTTCACTGCCAGACAGCCAAGACTTAAGTACAATTGTCAAAATTCAAGAATACAGCCTAAATACTCCGATCGTGGTACTCTCGGCCCGCAACGATGAAGAACTAGCCGTGCAGTCCATCCAAACAGGAGCTCAAGATTATTTAGTCAAAACAAAAATTGATAGCGAAGTGTTAATGCGATCGCTCCGTTACGCAATAGAGCGGCAGCATAACCAAGAAGCATTGCAAAAAAGTGAAGCAAAATATCGCTCCGTAGTGGAGAATTCCCTAGTCGGAATCGCCATTCTAGACGCGCCAACTTCCCCCTCAGAACCAGAGCGATGCGAGTGGCTGGAAGTCAACGATGCTTTGTGCGATTTGCTGGGATACGAGCGGGAAGAACTTATGCAGAAGAATTGGGCTATATTGAGTTTTCCTGAAGATAGGCAAGCCACTTTTGACGAGTTAAATAAAATTTTAGCAGGTGCTAGCGAAGGCTACGTTTTAGACAAAAGGTGGCGCAAAAAAAACGGAAAAATAGTTTATACGAGAGTTTCTCTGCGCTGTATCCGCCGCCCGGACGGAGCGATCGACCGGATGATTAAAGTGATACTGGATGTGAGCGATCGCTATCGCTACGAGTTCCAATTCAAGACATCAGAAGAGTTTTTAAAACACACGATTAATGCGACTCCCGATCCGATTTTTGTCAAAGATGAGCAACACCGCTGGGTCGTATTAAACGATGCTTTTTGCGAGTTAATGGGAAAACCGCGATCGGAACTTATCGGTAAATCTGGATATGACTTTTTGCCGACTGCAAAAGCTGAATTTTTTGAGCAAAAAGACGAAGAGGTATTGAGAACTGGCATCCCGGTAGAAACAGAAGAAAAATTTACAGACAGCGTAGGTAAAGAACGTGTCATCTCGACAAAAAGAAGCGTATTTCAAACAAGTGACAACAGTAAAATGTTAGTCGGGAAAATTCGGGATGTTACCGAATTAAAACAAACTAAACAAGATCGCGATCGCTTTTTTGGGATTTCGCTAGATTTACTTTGCATTGCGGGTTTAGATGGCTATTTCAAACGCTTAAATCCTGCTTGGTCTAATGTATTAGGCCACACCACAGCGGAATTTCTAGCGAAACCTTTCATAGAATTTGTGCATCCAGAAGACCAAGAAAAAACCATAGCTGAATTGGAAACACTCAAACATGGCAACCCCGTTATCAACTTAGAAAACCGCTATATTTGCCAAGATGGTACTTATAAATGGCTGTCATGGACGGTCTCGCCATTTACTGAAGAAGGTTTGATTTATGCAGTTGCCCGCGACGTTACATTAAACAAGCAAGCAGAAGCAGAATTGCGAAAAAGCGAGCGGTTTGCCGAAATAATTGCTGCGGCTAGTCCTAATATTTTGTATGTTTACGACTTGATAGAACATAAAGTTATTTATGCTAATGCTTCTATAGTACACATTCTAGGGTATACGGTAGAAGAGATTCAGGAAATGAAAGTGGAGATGATTTCAAGATTAATGCACCCAGAAGATTTAATAAAAATGCCGGATTATTTACAGCAAGTAGAAACTGGTGCTAAAGGTGATATCTTTGAAATTGAATACAGAATGCAGCATAAAAATGGTTCTTGGCGTTGGATAGTCAGCCGAGATACTGTATTTATGAAAACAGCAGAAGGTCAATTAAAACAAATTCTTGGTGCAGGAACTGACATTACAGAAAGTAAGCAAACAGAAGATGAAATCAAGTTGTTGCTAGCAGCAACTCAAGCAATTAGTCAGTCGGCAGACTTCGATCGCGCTCTGGCAGATGTTTTGCGGTTGCTGTGTAATGCGATCGGCTGGAATTTTGCAGAAGCTTGGATACCCTCTGCTGACGGGACTGTGTTGGAACAAAGCCAAAGTTGGTACGCTAGGGATCGGGATTTAGAGGCCTTTGGACGCGAAAGCAAGGAGTTTGTATTTGCACCGGGAGTCGGAGTGCCGGGACGAATTTGGGTGAGTAAACAAATGGAGTGGAGAGAAGATATATCAAATTCGCTAAATCCTATTTTTTTGAGAGCGCAAATTGCAGCAAAAAGTGGATTAAAAACTTGTTTCGGAATACCAATTCGCGCTGACGGAAAAGTGCTTGCAGTTTTAGTATTTTACCAGCGCAATCCATTGACTATAGAGGGTCGTATAGTAGAGTTGGTAAATGCAGTCGCAACTCAGTTGGGTTCTCATATTCAGCGCAAAAAAGCCGAAGAAGAATTGAGGAAAAGCGAAGAACGTTGGCAGTTAGTTCTTAAGGGCAATCAAGACGGAATTTGGGATTTTAACCTGAAAACAAATGAAGTTTTTCGCTCGGCTCGATGGAAGGAAATCATCGGTTACGCAGACAGTGAAATTGACACTAGCAACAGCACCTGGACTGAGCAAATTCATCCCGAAGATGCTTCGCGAGTTCAAGCGGCTATCCAAGATTACCTCGATCGCAAAACCCCGAATTACGCCGCTGAATACCGCCTGCTTTGCAAAGACGGCAGCTACAAGTGGGTGCTGGCGCGGGCTCAAGCAGTGTGGGACAAAGCCGGAAATCCCCTGCGGATGGTTGGTTCAATGACCGATATCAGCGATCGCAAACAAGCAGAATTAGAGCTGTTGAAAGTTACTCAAGCTGTGGAAAGTACCAGCGACGCGATCGCAATTACCGACTTGAAAGGACGCTCTATTTACCATAACCAAGCCTTCATTCAGCGTTATGGCTACACCGTTGAAGAGCTCAACCTGATCAATGCAGCAAAGGCAATGTACGTCCAACCTAAAATTTACAAACAGATCTATAAAACTATTTGCAGTGGTTTGTCATGGAGCGATGAAATTGAACTGAAAACTAAACATGGTGAAAAAGTAATAACATTAGTTCGAGCCGATAACATCAAAGATGATACTGGCAATTTTATTGGTTCAGTTGGCGTAATTACTGATATCACCGAGCGCAAACAAGCAGAAGCTGCCCTACAATTAGCCAAAGAATCCGCCGAAGCCGCCAACCGCGCTAAAAGCGACTTTCTGGCCAATATGAGCCACGAATTGCGGACTCCTTTAAACGGGATTTTAGGATATATTCAACTGCTAAAACCCGATCGCAATTTAACAACTGAACAACAGGAAAGCCTGAATAATGCTCAACAGTGCGGCGACCACTTACTGACCCTGATTAATGACGTTTTAGATTTAGCAAAAATTGAAGCTGATAAAATGGAACTATCTCTGACAGAGATGAATTTATCGGTTTTTATAAAAAGTATTGTTAACTTGTTCCAAATGCGATCGGATCAAAAAGGAATTACCTTTAATTTTGAGCAAATATCTCCGCTACCAAGCTGGGTTTTTGCAGATGAAAAAAGGCTGCGACAAATTTTGATTAATTTGCTCAGCAATGCCGTGAAGTTTACTAACCTCGGCGGAGTCACATTAAAAGTCGGTTACATGGAGAATTTCACTGAAAATTCAACTCCAAGTGGCACAATAGAAGCCCTCCCGGACATCACAGCACCAAATTTAGAAAAATCACCTACTACTAAAATTCGCTTTCAAATCGAAGATACCGGCATTGGTATCGGAGAACACAAATTAGCCGAAATATTTTTGCCATTTCACCAAGTGGGCGATCGTCACAATTTTGTTGAAGGTACCGGATTGGGACTTTCCATCAGTCAAAAATTAGTTAAAATGATGGGCGGCAAAATTCACGTCCAAAGTACCTCCGGTAAAGGCAGCATTTTTTGGTTAGACATAGACTTACCAGCAGCCCCGCAGTGTTCTGAAGTCCCTCCTCCACCAGAAAAACAGCGGCTGATCGCTTTTGTCGGCCTCAAGCGCAAAGTGCTGTTAGTAGACGACAACGAAGCAAATCGGGCAATGCTCAATAAAATGCTATCTCGTTTGGGCTTTGAAATTGTACAAGCCACAGACGGCGAAGACTGCTTGCACAAAGCATTGGAATTTCAACCGGATCTAATTTTAATGGACTTGCTGATGCCAGTAATGGACGGTTGGGAAGCTACCAAACGACTGCGACACTTGCCAGAATTAAAAGATACAGTTATCCTTGCTTTGTCCGCTAGCGTTGACGATACTACAAGGCAAGAGAGCATACTTGCAGGGTGCAATGATTTTCTCACCAAGCCTATTCAAACCAACGAGCTTTTAGAATCGTTGCGAGTTCATTTGGGACTAGAATGGGTTTACGAAGACGGATCATCCGCCAAAAAACGGAAAGCTCAAACCCCAAAAACAAGCTCAGACTTGACTGCTGCTGACTCTGCGATCGTCTCTCCTGCCTCCGAGTCAGTCTTGACTTTGTTAAGATTGTCTTCGATGGGCGATATTGAAGCTATTCTGGAGGAAATTGCTAAACTTGAAAATTCTGACCAGAAATTAGCGCCTTTCGCTCACCACGTCCGCCAACTTGCTAAGGGATTTCAACTCAAGCAAATTCGAGTTTTTTTAAAGCAACATTTGTCTTAAAATTAACCCTCGGTAAGCAGTTATGAATAGTCAACATTCAACAGTCAACAGCAGTACCCTGCCCTTCGACCCTTCGACTACGATCAGGAACCGCGTAGTCGAAGGGTCAACAATCACCTAACGGTGCAACCTAAATTGATATCATAATTCTCAAACTTGATTTTTATTATTGAATATGAAAGATAAAAATTCCGAAAGAAGCATCATACTAATTGTCGATGACAACCAGACAAATCTGGATGTACTTTTCGAGTTGTTGAAAAACTACGGATTTAAAGTATTGGTAGCTCAAGATGGCGAAAGCGCGATCGAGCAAATTGAATACATCCATCCAGACCTGATTCTTCTGGACATCATGATGCCAGGAATTGACGGGTTTGAAACTTGCCGCCGCTTGAAAGCAGACCAAGCAACCCAAGACATTCCCATCATATTTATGAGCGCCCTTTCTGATACCGTTGATAAAGTCAAAGGCTTTCAAACAGGAGCAGTTGACTACATTACCAAACCGTTCCAGCACGAAGAAGTATTGAGCAGAATTGACACTCACTTGACTATTCGTAGTCTACAAAAAAAACTAGAAGAAAAAAATTCAGAACTTGCTCACCTCAACCAAAATCTGGAAAAACTTGTCGAACAAAAAAGTAAGCAACTCATAGACCAGGAAAAAACAGCCATCATCGGTCGCTTGACTCAGGGCATGGTACACAACCTAAAAAGTCCGCTTCAAGTTATGCAGACTAGCGTCGATCTGATTGAAACAAAAGCGACAAAAATTAACGACTACTCATTTTTTAGTTACACTAAGTATATTTTGCAAGCCATCACAAAAGTCAATCAAATTATGGACACTCTGATGGTGAAAAGTAGTAAAGAGCAAAAGCAAGATGTGCAGCCTGTTAATATTAACGAATTAATTCAGCGAGAACTTCAGCTATTGGAAGGCAATATGTATTTTAAAAACAAAATCAAGAAAAAATACTTTTATGACGAAAATATCGCCAATGTCCCCTTAATCTATGCCTATATTTCCCAAGTATTTTACAACTTAATTAATAATGCAATGGATGCTATGTGGGAGAATAAAAGCAGGGAACTGACTATTGTTACTAGACAAGACGAATCAAAAATCTATATGGATATTGCCGATACGGGATGCGGGATAGCACCAGAAGATTTGTCAAAAATCTTTGACCCTTTTTACACCTCGAAACCAGCTAAAGGCCAGGAAAAGAAAGAAGGTGAACCTACAGGAACTGGCTTGGGACTTTATACTTGCATTGAACTTCTCAAACCTTTTAATGGCGAGATTGCAATTAGTAGCAACCCCGGTAAGGGCAGCGTATTTACAGTTGTATTGCCAAAACAGCAGAAAGATTGAAGAAAGTTCGGCAACGGATTCCATAACGAATTTAACGGATGTCACGGATGTAAGGGAGGCAATGCCCAATGCCCAATGCCCATGCAGGATTTATCAACAATTAACCGAACCTATTGAGATTTTGGATTTGAGATTTTAGATTGAAGTATAGCAACCGCCAAGGTGCTTTGGTCATTGAACCCTTCGACTCCGCTCAGGGAACGATCACATAAATGCCTTAACCACCTTGGCGGTTGCTATATTAATTGGGTTGCTGCTGGCGTGACAAATGCGATTTTTGCCTTCAGCTTTCGCTTGATACAGCTTAATCACCCTGCCTCCGTGCGTAAGAACAGAGACAGGGTGATTATTGAGTATTGAGAATTGTTGAGTTATCAGTTAGCGGACGCTGCTTCGGGGTTCAGCTTCTGGCAAGCGCCACCCACCGAGTCGAGTTATTTTAGCGGTGCGTTCGGCCAAGATCAGGAGCAGATAAATAGTCATTACATAGCCCGTGGCCAGAATGGGAATAATTAGAGGAATATCACGATAAATCATAATTAGAGCCACCAGTCGAGGAAGAGAAGGTGAAACAGGGGGAGGACGGGTTCAAAACCTACTACATTAAGTCAGCACGTAAAACAAAGCCTTGACCCTAAAGGCTGCTTTTTGAGATAAAGCGCTAGGGAAAATTAATCTTTCCCTGTCAAATATCATTTACTGCTTTATTGATGCTTTAACAGCCTAAAGTGGTCTACTTTAGCTGCTTTGAGCTACCGCACACATACAATGCGCTACCATTGATTAACGGAAGTTTTTCGCTCCCATGAGCAAAATATCTCTCCCGTAATTTTTGGTGGCGATCGGGTTAACAAGGTTGGCTCTAACAACCTCTTGCAGATACTCTAAAGCTATCTGTTGATTTACCTGAGCTTAATGTATGGAATTGTTTAAATCCTTAATACTTAGTATAGCATAGGTTTTCTGGTATTTAAAGATTTTTTCGCAAGTTCCTTAACAATTCGATACAATAGGGTAGTCGCTTGGGCAGCCTGCTGCTCATTGCCTTCAGTCTGACGACTTCTGGCTGGTGAGAGACCATCGCTCACTCTTGATCCCAGAGATTTTTCTACCCTATTGCAGAAAATTACCTTAAAATAAAGATATGATATGTAAAATTTTGTTACTTTACGGCTTGAGTCGGCGTATCCATGATCTCTAGCACTCTCCTATTTTCCTCGGTTGAAGAAGACCTGCGACTGTTGACAGAAAACTTGAAACAGTTAGTGGGTGCCCGTCATCCCATCTTGTACGCGGCTGCGGAATACTTATTCGGCACAAAGGGAAAACGGGTGAGACCCGCAATAGTCTTGTTGATGGCCAAGGCGACGATGCCCGATCGCGAAATCACCGAAAAACACCGCCGCCTTGCTGAAATCACGGAAATGATCCACACGGCAAGTCTAGTCCACGACGACGTGGTGGACGAGTCGGATCTGAGGCGGGGAGTGCCGACGGTTCACAGTCGGTTTAACAATCGAGTGGCAGTATTGGCGGGAGATTTTCTGTTTGCTCAATCCTCCTGGCATTTGGCAAATCTGGACAACCTGCCAGTGGTCAAACTGCTTTCGGAAGTGATTATGGACTTAGCTGAGGGGGAAATTCAACAGGGACTAAATGGATTTGATACCAGTTTGTCGATCGAAGCGTACCTAGAAAAAAGTTATTACAAAACAGCGTCTTTAATTGCCAACAGTTCCAAAGCTGCGGGCTGTTTGAGCGAGGTGTCAGCAGAAATAGCAGATGATTTGTACAACTACGGTCGCAATATTGGTTTAGCATTCCAAATAGTAGATGATATATTAGATTTCACTGCTTCAACGGAAACTTTGGGGAAACCCGCTGGTTCGGATTTGATCAGTGGTAATCTGACGGCACCAGCACTATTTGCCCTAGAAGAAAAGCCTTATTTGGAAGTTCTCATAGAACGGGAGTTTGCCCAAGAAGGAGATATAGAGCAGGCTCTGGCACTGGTCGCAGATTCTCAAGGCATAGTTCGATCGCGAGAATTAGCCACAAACCATGCACAAAAAGCGGTGCATTACTTGGCGGCACTGCCTCATTCAGAGTCCCGCCAAGCTTTGATTGATTTGGCCGAATACGTTTTGAGCCGAGTTTATTAGAAGGAAGAAGGAAGAAGGA
>NZ_NXIB02000114.1 GCF_002412335.2 Tychonema bourrellyi FEM_GT703 | reverse complement strand
CCCCCTCTCCCTCTCCCCTCTTCTCCATCATTTAAAGCTGCAATCTGCTGTAACTAGCAATTTGAATTAACTATCGAAAACTTGGCAATTCAATCTCAGCGAGCGATCGACGCTTCTTAGCAGCCCGCAGGGGACTAATCATCGAAATCAGCCACTGGGGTTCCGCGAATGCCGTAGGCTGGACTGGATTCGATCGCACTTCTTGAATGCCAAATGTTTCCACAGAACTCAAAATTTTAGCAGCCCCGATCAATTCTGGGCTGCTATATTTGGCAGTAGCACTTTCTGTTTCAGGTTCAGCCACTAACTGTTGAGCCTCCGCAATCCTGGGGCTTGACTCTATTTGCGAGAAGTTTTCGTTCTCGTGCAACTCAATGCCCGATGCTTGGGCTAATGTGTTGAACTCCTGACTTACCAGGGATTCCGCGCCGATCGCCTCTTTTGAAGTCGCTACCTCTGGATGCGGTTCAGATAGATCAGACCAAGGTTGGACAGGGGAAGCGTTAAATGTTGCTGGTAGCGGGACGCTTTGGGCTTTCACGGCGGCGAGCAAGGATTCTAATTGTGCGCTAGCCCGATCGTCTGTATTCTCAACTTTCTCAATATTGGCGATCGACTTTTGGGGCATCTCCAGACTTTTTTCTAAAGCCGCTTTAAATTGCAAAGTGTGGCGCTGCTGACGGTGCAAGCGCGATCGCAATTCCCTGCAAACATTTTCTGTAGTTACGAGTTGATGCAACTGTTCGTTATAGCGCTGCACCGTAGCAGCAGATTCTCGCTCAACCATAGCTAATCTGGTTTGGGTAGTTGCCAACTGCTGAGTTAAGCTTTCGACTAAAATTTCTTGACTTTGCAGAGTTTGATTGGAGACTTCCTGTTTGCCAAAAAGCCTGGTCAATTGTTCTTGAGCGTTTTGGAGTTCGGCATTTCGCTGTTCAAGCAAGGTTTCGCGAACCCGCAAGTTTGTTTGGGACTCTTGGAGCGCTGTTTCTAGCTGGGAGATTCGCCCTAAGAGGTCGCGGTTGCATTCGTGCAGCGCTTGCATCAGAGTGACAGAAGTTGATCCTTTGCCCTTGGCTTGTTCGCTATTCGCCAGCAGATTTTTGAGATTATCTGAAATTGGGGGCGAATCGGCGGGAGTTACCTGTGCGTGAGATGGCAAATTTTTTGTTTCAGGCTTTGTGGGAATTGCATCTACGCTGATGGCGTTGGGAAAATCGACTGTTTGCCAGTCTTCTTCTGGCGTTTGCCGAACTGCTGCGGCAGTATCTGTCGAATGGGGGTCGATCGGCGCGTAACCCCCGTCACCAGCAAAATCTGACCGCAATGATTCCATATCCGAGTGTAAGATAGAGTGCGGTTGTTGCTGATTGGCTTGAAGATCAGCTTCTGACATGGCTTTTTATCCCAATATTCACAAAGTCTAACCTACAGTCTATCCCACATATCGGGAATGGGAAATGGGGAATTGGGCATGGGGCATGGGGCATGGGGAATTGGGCATGGGGCATTGGGCATTGGGCATTGGGCATAGGTTATTAGTTAGTTTTTGGTTTTTTGTGGCAACTAACCAATAACCAATAACAACTAACCAATAACCAATAACTAATAACCAATAACCAATAACTTTTTTCAAGTTGTAAAATGTTTATCGAGTATTGCTGGAATTTCAGCAGGTTTGATGCGACTGTAGCGAGTTTTGTCTGGCATCACAACTATATTTGGCCCAGCTTTACACTGTTTGAGACATCCGGTTCCTTGGACAGTAACTTGTTGTGCTAAACCGCGAGAATTTAGAGCATTTTCTAAAGCTTTACAGACTGCTGCACCGCCCCGCTTCTGACAGTCAGATTTTTGACATACTAATATTTTGGTTTTTGTTTTAGCTGGATGTAGCGCTGTTTGAGATGTTGTGGGAGAGTGCATTTTGCGATCGCAAGTCAAAGTCGCAACAGGTGTATTTTTGGTGTGTACCTGTGGCTGTGCTGGATTCTCGCTGTCTGAGAGTTTGAGGCTGTAGGCTTTGAGTTTAATTTTCCCATTTTTCAAGTTATGCTGTTTCTCGCCTGCAACTTTCACCCTCAATCCGGGTGTCAAAACTAGAGATAGAGATGTCCGCAATTCCTTACACAGTTTGACAAGATATTCTATTCCGCGATCGCCACTAATTCGCAAATATTTAAGTTTGTCACCATCTTCCAATATCTGGCTCAGGATTTCTCCCTCTAAGCTAAACTCTGAAACTTGCTTGCAAGAATTATACATGATTATGGCTCCTTTGTTGACTGTTCGGTAAAAATTATCAAGAATAGCCTAAAGCCATTACTAAAAAGTTTTGCCACCCGCATAGCTGCTTTCTGCCTTCTGGAGATTTGCCCCATTTTCAGGAAACCTTGAGGACGATCGATCGTCTCTTTAAAGCATAACACAAATGCTAATAATTCTCAATAAATTCGTAAAAAATTTTGCTACTGAGACTCAGAGTGCATTAAAACACTCAACCTCCTCCCTCTTCGCGCCCTTCGCGCCTTCGCGGTTCGTTATCTGAGCCCCAAAAAAAGCGAACAGCCTTGTGACTGCCGCTTTCTTATACAAAGTGAGTTAGGCTAGTTAAGGCGCCAAAGCATTGCCGCGCAACAAACTACCAATCGTTTTAGCAGTAATCTTCATTTGGATGAAAGGATTTGCCGGCACTACAGTCTTATACAAGTAGCTATCGAATGTGAGTTTCTGTACATCGCGATCGGCACACATTTCCACAAAAGCTTCGCGAGTAGCATCAGAACGGTAGAACACCCGTTGCAAAATGTCAAGCACTTTGTAAGTAATCCCGTAGGCTTTATCCCACCGCTTCAAATAAAGCTTGATTTCCTGTTCAGTCGGAATCCGCGTACCCTGCTGAGAAATTTCCACAATCGTTTCGGCACACATCCGGCCAGACTTCGCAGCAAAATAGATACCTTCGCCCGAAGACTTGGTAACATAACCGGCGGCATCGCCTACGAGAGCAACTCGGCCCACAACCCGGCGAGGGCGCGGATGTTCTGGGATGGGGTGAGCTTCCACTTTAATAATCTCACCGCCCATGAGTCTTTTGGCGGCGCGGGCACGGACACCTGCTTGGAGCTTTTTGATACTGGCTTGATTGACTTTCATCGTGCCAGTACCGACGGCTACGTGGTCGTATTTGGGGAATACCCAAGCGTAGAAATCGGTAGATACGTCATCGCCGACGTACATTTCGGCTAAGTCGTGGTAGTAAGCCATTTTATCTTCCGGGAGGCGGATGCGTTCTTGGAAGGCGATCGCATAATTGTAATCACCAGCATCGATCGCCTTGGCCACACGAGAGTTAGCACCATCAGCCCCAATCACCAAATCCACTTTCAGAGTTTTCTGAATTCCCATTGCCTCGCCGCTGGAGTGATCGGCATAGTGGAGAATGTAGGGGTCTTTATTGTTGCCGGGAATCTCTAGTGTGTGAACAGTGCCATTAATTAGTTTGGCACCCAAGGAAGCGGCCCGATCGCGCAAGAAACCATCGAGCACTTCCCGGCGGCACATACCGATGTATTCGTGGGCGTTTTCGATGTTGATATCCACCTCGACGTTGGAGGGGGAAATCATCTTCATTTTTCTGACTTGGCGGTCTATAATGCTTTGTGGCAAGTCAAATTCCTGCACCATGCACAGGGGAATTGCGCCACCACAGGGTTTGGCGTAGTCTAATTTGCGCTCGAATAGGTATGTTTCGATTCCTGCTTTTACGAGTGTTTCGGCGGCGGAAGAACCCGCAGGGCCTGAACCTACTACTGCAACCCTTAGTGTCAAAGTTTTTCTCCCCAGTTTTTTTCTATAAGTCTTTACTCATGTGTGATGGTATCACGGAGTTTCGATGCCGTGGGGTGAGGAGGGGAGATTTCAATGAAATGCAACAGAGCTTAACAGTTCGATACAAAAATAGGCATCGCGCGAGGGATGGGGCGCCGGGAATTGTTGAGCTGTTGGTTGTAGTTTTTAGCAGGAAGGAAATACCTAACGATGAGAAACCAATGCAAACGCCTATCTTTGATGCAGCCCTCCGACAATTAGCTGTAGCTTCTATTAGTGGATACCAGAAACATATCTCGCCGATAAAAGGGTTTTCTTGCGCTCACCGAGTGCTCTACGGGGGGGAGTCTTGCTCGCAGTATATCAAGGGCGCGATTGCCAAATTGGGCTTGTTTGGGGCGATCAAAGCATCGCGCCACCGGTTTGCGGCTTGCAAGGGCGCGAATCAAATCTTGAAAGCCCGGTTTAGCAGTGAATCTGGCAGTGAATCTGGCAGTGAGGACTCCAATTTCGAGGGTAACGATGAACCAAAATCCGATCGACCCAAATCTCAGGGGGGAACTCCTCGCAGAAGCTCTCAGGGTGAAAATTACTGTATTGAAGGGCTAGATTGTGGCAGCGCGGATTGTTCTGGGCTCGATTGTAGCAGCGCGGATTGTTCTGGGCTCGATTGTAGCAGCGCGGATTGTTCTGGGCTCGATTGTAGCAGCGCGGATTGTTCTGGGCTCGATTGTAGCAGCGCGGATTGTTCTGGGCTCGATTGTAGCAGCGCGGATTGTTCTGGGCTCGATTGTAGCAGCGCGGATTGTTCTGGGCTCGATTGTGGCAGCGCGGGTTGTTCTGGGCTCGATTGTGGCAGCGCGGGTTGTGGCAGTTGTTTCTAGTTTTACTCCCCAACCGCTCTCAAAAGAGGTAACTTTTTTTAACTAAATGTAGGGGAAGTTTAAGAGGTGGCGATCGCGATTGTCGATCGAACTTCGTGCAATTACGTTACATTTAAGTTAAGTAAAGCTCCTATATAAAATTTCAAATTGCTATGCTAGGTAATTTTCAACAAAGCAACCTGCGGATTGAGCTCGAAGCTTCGGAAACAGCGATTAGAGATAGCTTGTTGCGTCCTAGTCAATTGCAGCAATGGTTGTGGCCACAACAGTTGTCTAGCGGCTTACCAGAAGAATTTGCTCAAGGTTTGACATTTACAAGTTGGCTGGGCCCGGTGGCCGTTCAGCATCACGTTGATATTGCTGAGCCGAATTGTCTGCGGCTGTTGTTGAGTCAGGGAATTGACGGGTTTCACGAGTGGTATTGGGGCGATGGTTGGGTGCAGTCTCGGTTGGAGGGAGTGTCGTTGTTGCCGCTGAATTTGGGACAAACGGCTAGTTTGTTGCGGCTGCGGGAGTTTTTGGGGAAGGGTAAGGCGAAGTAGACTTTCTACTCATCTAGCCAAAATTCCCTATTTCTTAGTCCGCGCAGGCGGACTTTGTTTGTGTAGACGCGGTTTCAAGAGACTGTTGGCGAATGTCTGAGGGGTCTCACTCCTCACTTCTGAATCCAGCGCCCGCNTTAACCCAACCTACAAAATCTACATTTCACCTGTGAGGGGTATTACCCTTTATTGATTCGCCAACAGTCTCGTAATTCAACGCACACCGACAATCTCATGGCGACGCACCTGACAATCACTAAAGGACAGCCATCCCCCAACAGGCGAATTAAAAGGGGGATAGCTCGTTCGTCTTGGAGTTCGCAAAAAGCCCTCGCTGCAATCATCCGGTGCTGCGCTTCTAGCTGTGATCAGCTCCTATTCGTCCATGAAAAAAGTTAAGGAGTTATTATCTGATACCAAAGATCGCGCGATCGCTCTTTTAATCGTTAGTCATCGTCAATAGACATCTCCCATAATTATTGTGGAACAGGCATCCTGCCTGTTCTTGACAAGCTTTTTGGGAGATGTCTAATAGCAACAGCTACAATAACGAAAAACGGGACAAGATAACAGGAGAAATCTTATGGAACTCGATCAAAAGCCTGAAACCAACTTGCAACATCTGACAACTACCCCTGAAACTGATGGTATTTTTGACCAGGAAAAATCCTCTCCATTAAAGAGCGAAGTTGTGCAATCTCCGCCGGAAGCAGTGGCTATTGCACCTCAGAAAAAAGGAAGACGTTGGTATTTAGTTAAGGGGGGGATTTTATTTTTGATCTTGAACCTGGGGATTGAAGGATCTAATTATTTTTCTCCCAAATCTAGTTGCTGTGTTCGCCCTGAACCTGAACAATATGTTCACTCAATAAACCGCGGCCTGCAAGCAACATTTGCAGAAAATGGTACATTTACCAATTCTGTTAATGAGTTAGGGCTGGGAATTAAAACTCAGACAAAACACTTCAAATATTCAGTTAGTACCACAAAAACGGCTGCATTTAGTTATGGGATTCCATATAAAGATGCGTTTAAAACGGTTTATTTTGGTCTTTTTAATTGGGATGAAAGAATAGAACTTAAAAGTTATGTTGGAGCTGTGTTCGTAGTGCCAACTACTAATGGCAATCCCAACTCAGATCAAAATGAAATGACTACTATCTCTATTGTCTGTAGGGCAGTTGCCCCAAGCAAAACTCAGCCTGCAAATCCTCTACTTAAGGATGGACAGCCTATGTGTGGTATTGGCACAGAAAACGCTTTTAAGTAAATATTGCTTCAACCTATAGGGTAGTGTCGCAAAAAATATCTATCAATTGAAATGTGTACTTTTTCTGCGTAATAGCTATCTTCCATATAAGCAGCCAAATTCTGAGCACACTGTAACCGTTGGCTATTTTGGCTAAAAGTACAATTAGAGTAAATTGACACGATGCACACTACCTTAGATATATTCCGAAAAGCTGACTCGCAGACTCTCCCACAAGCACAAATCCAAGCTGTAAATTATGAAGCAGCTCCTCCTGCATCATTCGGATTATTTCCGCTCGGAAAGCTACTTTCACTGAAACACAATTTTATCAAGACAGAAAATTATGAAATCTGAGTATGATTTTGCTTCATCAGAACAAGGCAAGTTTTACCATCCTGATGCTACGTTTCATCATCCGATTTATCTCGAAGCTGATGTCGAGCAGTTTGTGACTAAAATTGCTGAACATAAAAATGTAGATGTCATATATAGCAATCCTAAATGATTGTCTATGTACAAATGTACTGATGAATTTTGGGTAAAGCACATTTACGTTCGTTGTCTTGATAATGATTTAGGACTGCTATATGATGCAGATGTCATATATAGATGTTCGATCGCCCACTCATGAAAAAACCTACTCCTCGCTCTAGTGCCTTATTCATTACCTGTGCTTCACTGCTGCTGGCTTGCAGTCAGACGAACACTCCCCAAACCTCTACCACAGCATCTCCGGGGACTTCCCCATCTGCCGATACTTCTCCACAGGGTTCGGCTGGGGGAAATTCCAACACTATATATATAGGGATTGGGGTGGCGCAAACTAGCAATGTGGCTTTACTCGGCCAGGAACAAGTGGCTGGGGCGAAAATTGCTGAAAAGTATTTCAATGACAAGGGCGGTGTGGATGGAACGCCGATTAAACTGGTGTTCCAAGATACTGGTGGAGATGAACAAGGGGCGATCAATGCCTTCAATACTCTGATCAATCAGGATAAGGTGGTGGGTATTGTGGGCCCAACTCTGTCGCAGCAAGCTTTTAGTGCCGATCCGATCGCCGATCGCGCCAAAGTTCCCGTACTCGCACCATCCAACACCGCTAAAGGCATTCCCCAGATTGGCGATTATATTGCTAGAGTCTCCGCGCCTGTCGCCGTGGTAGCACCTAATGCTGTGAAAGCTGCACTGAAGCAAAATCCGAATATTAAGAAAGTAGCCGTGTTTTTTGCTCAGAATGATGCTTTTAGCAAATCTGAAACTGAAACTTTTCAGACAACGGTTAAAGATATGGGACTGGAATTGGCAACAGTCCAAAAATTCTTGACTACTGATACAGATTTCCAATCTCAAGCCACTAATGCGATAAATGTCAAGCCCGATTTGATTATTATTTCTGGGTTGGCTGCTGATGGGGGCAATTTAATTAAGCAGTTGCGGGAATTGGGTTACAAAGGCGTTATCATTGGCGGCAATGGTCTGAATACTTCTAATGTATTTGCTGTTTGTAAGGCGCTCTGTGATGGGGTTTTGATTGCCCAAGCATACAGCCCGGAATATGAGAATGAAATTAATAAGGCTTATCGCGAGGCTTATCGCGCTCAATTTAAGAAGGAACCACCTCAGTTTAGCGCTCAAGCTTTTACTGGTGTTCAAGTTTTTGTTGATTCATTAAAGGCGATAAATGCTCAGTCTAAGGTTAGCCAAAAACCTTTGGCAGAATTGCGTACAAATTTGAATCAGCAGTTGTTGGGTGGAAAGTATGATACGCCTTTGGGGGAAATTTCTTTTACGCCTGAAGGTGAGGTTAATCAGAAAGAGTTTTATGTGGCGCGGATTAAGATGGAGGCGGATGGGAATAATGGTAAGTTTGAGTTTTTGAAATGAGGGAAGTTCGGCAACGGATTTTGTAACGGATGTAACGGATGGAAGAGGGAAGTTCGGCAACGGATTTCGTAACGGATGTAACGGATGGAAGAGGGAAGTTCGGCAACGGATTTTGTAACGGATGTAACGGATGTAACGGATGGATTTAACTCTGTTTCTGCAACAATTTTTGAATGGTTTGTCGATCGGCAGCGTGTATGCTATTTTTGCCCTGGGATACACGCTGGTTTTTTCTATTCTGGGAATTATTAATTTTGCTCACGGTGCAGTGTTTACCTTGGGTGCTTATTTCACCTATGCGCTGATGGGGGGTACTTTCGGTTTTAATGGGTTGTGGGCTAATGCTCGAATTCCCGTGGAATTGCCTTTTGCTGTGGCGTTAATTTTGGGCAGTGTCATGGCTGGTTTGGTGGGAGTAATTGTTGAACGAGTTGCTTTTTTACCTTTGCGCCGCCGACACTCAGATTCTCTGCTGACGGTGGTTTCTAGTTTGGGTGTTGCAGTTGCGATCGCCAATATAATCCAATATCTAGTAGGTGCGGAAATTTACACTTTTCCTGCTAATACTTACGGCTATTTACCTGCTGCAATTAACTTCGGTACAGTGGATAAACCTATTCCGATTCGGACTGTTCAAATAGTAATTTTTGCGGTATCTGTTGCGATTGTAGCTGTCTTAACTTACTTAATAAATTTTACTAAGTTTGGAAAAGCTATGCAGGCTGTGGCTGAAGATGCTACTACTTCTAGTTTGTTGGGGATTGATACCGATCGATACATTGTATTGACGTTTTTTGTGAGCAGTTTTCTGGCTGGTTTGGCGGGGAGTTTGGTGGGTTCTAGTGTGAGTATTGCTGGGCCGTATTTTGGTATTGCTTTTGGTTTGAAGGGTTTGGCGGTGATTGTGCTTGGGGGTTTGGGGAGTATTCCTGGGGCGGTTTTGGGTGGGTTTATTATTGGTTTGGTTGAGGCTTTTGTACCGGGAGATTTTTCGGCTTATAAGGATGCTGTGGCTTTTGCGATATTGTTTATGATGCTGTTGGTTAGGCCGCAGGGTTTGTTTGGACGGCGTTTGATTCAAAAGGTTTAAGTTTAGTTTGTTATATCAAAATATACGATCGCCAATAGGGAGTAAGATTAAATGAACCGCGAAGACGCTAAGGACGCGAAGGAAGAGAAAGAAGAAAATAAGGTTATTTGTTTGCGTATTAATAAATAAGGAAAGTTATGAATGATTTTTTTACTACTTATGGGTTTCTGATTGTCTCGATGTTGTTGGGTGCAATGTTGGGAATGTCGCTTTATTTGCCTCTAATGACTGGTCAGTTGTCTCTGGCTAGCCCTGGTTTTTATGCGTTGGGTGGGTATATTGCGGCGATTTTGTCTACGACGGTGTTTAAGACGACAGAAGGTTTGTTTCCTCTACCATTGCTGTTGGTGGAGATGATAATTGCAGGGGTTGTTTCGGGGTTGTTGGGGATTTTGGTGGGTATTCCGGCGCTGCGGTTGAGTGGGATTTATTTGGCGATCGCAACTATTGCTTTTGTGGAAATTTTGCGGGTTTTATCGCTGAATCTGGATATCACTGGCGGGGCTGTGGGCATTTTTGGGATTCCTCAACCGTTTGGGACGCCGATCGAGTATTTGTGGATTGTACTGCCTTTACTGTTGGTAAGTATGGCGATCGTCTATCGGCTGGAACGGATTCGGGTGGGGCGGGCTTTTGCGGCGATTCGGGCTGATGAGTTGGCGGCGGATGCGATCGGCATTAACCCAACTTTTTATAAGGTTTTGGCTTTCACGTTAGGTGCTATTTTAGCTGGGGTTGTGGGTGCGGTTAGTGCACATTTTCTGAATACTTGGAACGCCCGTCAAGGTACTTTTGATGCTAGTATTATTTACTTGACTTCTGTGTTGATTGGTGGTAGCAGAACGTTTCTGGGAGCTGTTTTGGGTGGGATGGTGTTTACTGCTTTACCGGAGGTGTTGAGGGGAATGGCGACTATTCAGGGATTGCCGATTTGGTTGGCGCAATTTCTGCGGGATGGGCGGTTAATTGTGTTTGGGGTGTTGATTGTTTTGGGGACAATCTTTTTTCCGCAAGGTTTGGTGACGCCGGAGTTGTTGAAGAAGTGGAGGAAGGGCGATCGCAATTCTGTTTAAAATTAGATTATTGGTAGATAAAAGTGCGATCGCGCTGTAGCTATTGCCCCCAAAGCACTCTCTGGATGCTAATATCCTCTGGATTAACTTCGATAATTAAATCCCCACCTCGCCGCCCAATATAATCTTTTGCCCCATAGTTCACTCGCCATACCCAGCTATCATTTTGAGGATGCTGCGTCAGGCTGATGATGCTTTGCATTACATCAATATTCAATTCACGGGCACGTTTATTAGCAGCAGCGATCGCACGAGCAATTGCAACGGCAATATCATCTTGAAGCACATCTGAAATCAATGTTGCAGTCATAATTAGCCTCCACTTTTCAACCTAGAAGGATAGATGTATCTGCACGAATTAAAGGGTTGTTTAAGATTTCCGTGTATCCTTGATTCATTATCTCATCTATTGTTAGACCTCACAGATTTTCAATGAACTCCTCGACTGTGACTTGCGCCTGCTTGAGAATGCCGCTCAACGTACCAACCTTCAATTCTTGATGCACAGGAACAACGCAACCAATTTCGCCTTCTTCGGTTGCCTTCTTCATGACAACATGACTGCCAGTTTGACGAACTTGCTCGAATCCTAAACGCTCCAATGCACGAATTGCTTCTCTACTTGAAATTCGCGGCATTTTAGGCATAGCTGACCTCAATGCTGGTCACAAATCTCGGAGATGTTTCAGGTACAGGAAATTCCTCCAAATATAACCGCGTAGCCTCTCTCAAACCCGCAATCGCCTGCTCGATCGTTTCACCTTGATCTACTGTTCCAACCTCTGGACATTCAGCTATGTACATATCATCTTCTTTGTACAGAAGAACTGTAAAGCTGCGATTTTTCATTGCTTCTTATTCCTAAAAAAAGAGAGGGGCGAGCGCCTATTGCTCTAAACTACATCCGCTTCAGTAACTCATCATACTCATCATGTGCGCCAATCCAATACCAATAAATATGCTCGGACTCCAACAAACCTAAAACCCGATAGTTAAGGCTGACACGAGCGGAGTAAATCGGTTGTTTTTGACTGACTTGTTTAAACTGAAGGCTAGGATGATAAGGGTCGTCTTGCCAGATTTCATAGGCTTTTGCGGCTTGTTCCTGAACCGGTACAGGAAGATCATTAAGCCGTTTACGAAACGTTTTGGTGACACTTGATTTCATTTGTGTGTCAGAAATACTTCACTGAGTGGAGTGGTTTCACCTGCTGCTATTTCTTGGCGCACCATCGCAGCCATCCGATCCCATTGATCATCTGTTGTGGCAGCAAACCGAGACTCCCATTTCTGTTCGTCTTGTAATTCAGCCAAAAGACGGGACGCGATCGCGTCTTGCCGATCGGGTGGAAGCTTTTGTATCTGAGCGATTGCCTGTTGGAGGAGTTCAGTCATGGTTCAAGAACGGCGAACACCGTAATATCAAGTTGATTCTTAAATTTTATCAAGATTTTCATAGCGTTGCTCATCTAACAAATTCGACAATGCGATTGCGCTACAGAATCCTGACCCCAGTGGGTATTTCACCTTTTGATACTGACAAGACCGATCGCCCTGTCGGTGAAAAAAGACAAGGTGCGATACTTTTGATCCATCGCCTATCTATAAAACCGTGTCTCACAGATCGCTTATGATAAATGTATCCTCGTATGTCTAGGAGTTTAAACCATGTCTCTCGCTGAGTTAATTCCTTTGGTGAACAGTCTGAGCCAGCCAGACAAATTATCACTCTTCAAACTCCTAACTGTGCAAATCCCAAAGGCTGAACTACAAGTTATCTTTTCTGCATCAGAGTATCCGGTTTGGTCGCCCTACGACGCAACAGAAGCTGCAAACATTATGATGCAGATGATTCGGGATGACCGAGAGGCATCTACTCATGCCTAGTACGATCGAGTTTCCCTTTTCTGACGATGAAGCATTACCCACGATTCCCATCACTCTGAGTCATGCAGGCTTTTCTGTCTCCGCGAATGCACTGCTAGATACTGGGTCTGCGGTCAATCTATTACCTTATGACATAGGGCTGCAATTGGGTGCAATTTGGGAGGAACAAACTATCCGCTTGCCATTGGCTGGAAATCTTGCAAGGGTTGAGGCGCATCGATTTGGATTAAAAACAGTTAAGCCAATAGAGTTTTTACAATCAATAGGAGTTTTGTTATGAGTACATTAAATGTTAATATTCCCGATTCAATTTACAAAAGTATGCAAGAACTAGCGCAACAAGATAATATTTCGGTTGATCAATTTATTGCAGCGGCAATCGCTGAAAAAATATCTGTCTTGATGAATGAATCCTATCTTCAGGAACGAGCAAATAGAGGAAGTCGAGAAAAATACGAATCGGTATTAGCTAAAGTACCAGATATTGAGCCAGAAGACTATGACAAGCTGACACAAGCTTAAAATCTCAAGGCAAAGTGCGATCGCCTATCAATAAAAAAACAAGCGCGATCGCATTCGCTGTAGGTTGGGTTGAGCTGCATTGAGCTTATTGCCTGTCATTTATCGAATCAGGCGAAACCCAACATCCATTAGACATCTCCCATAATTATTGTGGAACGGGCATCCTGCCTGTTCTTAGACATCTCCCATAATTATTGTGGAACGGGCATCCTGCCTGTTCAAAACAGTCTTTTTAGGAGATGTCTATTCAGGATAACCGAGAGGCATCTACTCATGCCTAGTACGATCGAGTTTCCCTTTTCTATTGTTAGACCTCACAGATTTTCAATGAACTCCTCGACTGTGACTTGCGCCTGCTTGAGAATGCCGCTCAACGTACCAACCTTCAATTCTTGATGCACAGGAACAACGCAACCAATTTCGCCTTCTTCGGTTGCCTTCTTCATGACAACATGACTGCCAGTTTGACGAACTTGCTCGAATCCTAAACGCTCCAATGCACGAATTGCTTCTCTACTTGAAATTCGCGGCATTTTAGGCATAGCTGACCTCAATGCTGGTCACAAATCTCGGAGATGTTTCAGGTACAGGAAATTCCTCCAAATATAACCGCGTAGCCTCTCTCAAACCCGCAATCGCCTGCTCGATCGTTTCACCTTGATCTACTGTTCCAACCTCTGGACATTCAGCTATGTACATATCATCTTCTTTGTACAGAAGAACTGTAAAGCTGCGATTTTTCATTGCATCTTATTCCTCAAGTTTTCTCTAATCAGCATAACATAACCCTTTTCCATATCAGTCAGTAACGATAACCATTAGATTGTCTGTCGATCGAGCTGCATTGAGCTTATTGCCTGTTATTTATCGAATCAGGCGAAACCCAACATCCATTGGCTTGAGCGGGGCTTAGGTGTTGGGTTTCATGCTTCAACCCAACCTACGATGTGGGCGATCGCACTAGGTTCAAGGTAGAAACTGTTGCCAGAAACAAAGGTGATGACAAGGCGTGCAAGACCTAAGTTTAACGAGTTGACAGTGAACTTCAACGCGACACCCGCCAAATTTTAATCGTATCGTCACCACTACCACTAACCAAAGTCTGCCCATCTGGACTGATGGCGACAGAATAAACCGAGTTGGAATGACTCGACAAAGTGCGGATTAAATTGCCTGTTGCCAAATTCCAAATTTTAATCGTATTGTCATAACTACCACTAACCAAAGTCTGCCCATCTGGACTGATGGCGACAGAACTAACCGAGTTGGAATGACCCGACAAAGTGCGGATTAAATTGCCTGTTGCCAAATTCCAAATTTTAATCGTATTGTCATAACTACCACTAACCAAAGTCTGCCCATCTGGACTGATGGCGACAGAACTAACCGAGTTGGAATGACCCGACAAAGTGCGGATTAAATTGCCTGTTGCCAAATTCCAAATTTTAATCGTATTGTCATAACTACCACTAACCAAAGTCTGCCCATCTGGACTGATGGCGACAGAACTAACCGAGTTGGAATGACCCGACAAAGTGCGGATTAAATTGCCTGTTGCCAAATTCCAAATTTTAATCGTATTGTCAAGACTACCACTAACCAAAGTCTGCCCATCTGGACTGATGGCTACAGAATAAACATAGTTGGAATGACCCGACAAAGTGCGGATTAAATTGCCTGTTGTCAAATTCCAAATTTTAATCGTTTTGTCATCACTACCACTAACCAAAGTCTGCCCATCTGGACTGATGGCGACAGAACTAACCGACTCGGAATGACCAGTAAGAGTTTTAACTAAAGAAACATTTTCTAAAGAACTTCGACTCCTCACCACCGGACTAGGCGAACTAACAGAACTCCCACCTAATTTAGAGAACCAAAACCCAATTCCTCCCCCCAAAACCAACAACACCCCCGCCGCCACGCCTACAGGTAAATTGGTTTTCCGCTTTGCCAACTTTTGCGCCAGTTCCTCTATCCGCTGCAAAAGCACCTGGGTATTGTGCGGTCTATCCCCTGGCCTTCGCGCCATCAAATTATCGATAAAATCTGCCAAACTCGGTGAAATATTCGCCGCCTGTCGCCAGCGAAACACATCGTTATGGGCATCGTAAAAATTTAAAGGATACTGTCCGGTCAGCAAATGCACAAACGTCCGTCCCAGTGCAAAAAAATCTGATTGCGGTACTGCTTGGAAATTCTGTTGTTCCGGTGGCGTGTACCCAGCAGAAACTACCGCCGTAATTCGGTGTCCCACACCCACTTTGGCAAGATAAGTATAGGTCGCTTCCCTCGCCGTGCCAAAATCAATCAACACCAACTGCCCATTCGGTCTTAGCATGATATTCGGCGGCTTAATATCCCGATGGAAATACTGCTTCCCATGTACTAAATGCAATATTTCTGCCAGTTGCTTTAACCAGGCGATTGCTTGCCGTTCGGAAATGGGATGATTTCCCTGCTGTTGTAGCCACTCTTCTAAATTTGGCCCCTCGATTTTTTCCATGACAAAGCAGTGCAAAATCAACCCGTTTCTGGTTTGATACTGAAAATAACCATCGACTTTGGGAATACCGAGATGCTGGAATTGCGCTAATACTTTTGCTTCCTGCTGAAATAGTTCGACTACTTTCGGTTCGTTGTTGAAATATTCTTTGAGGACTTTCAGTATTTTAGAAATTCCCGGTTCCTCTGCGGTGTAAATTTTGCCAAAACCGCTTTTATCGCTGAGAAGTCGCATCACGCGATAGCGTCCTTGCAGCAGTAAGTCGGAACCGCAACTTTGACAGTGGCGGTTGTTAGTGTTCTGCGAGTGGTCTGGTTTTGGGCAAGTTGGGTTGATGCAAAGGCTCATAGCTAGTATTGAGAGCGGTTACTTGTAGTATATAGGAGCCGCCTTTCCTTTGAGATTAGTTATTTCTGTCGTACCCGATTCGTGATACCGTGCCTGAATCTGAGCGATCGAAAAGATTTGATTGCTTAGGGTGTTGAACCGCCGCCCGATCTGGTAATCGAAGTGGATGTCACTAGCTACACTAATTTGGATGATTACTTGCCTTATCAAGTGCCGGAAGTGTGGCTGTTTAAGAAAAAAGTGAAAGTAGAAACGATAAAGGTACGAGCATGGCATCCATCCGCGAGTTGCACCGACAACTGGTTAATAAAGAACGCTCTGCTGTAGAAATTACTCAAGAAGCATTAGACCGTATTACCCAGTTAGAGCCAAAGTTGAAAAGCTTTCTGTGCGTCACAGCAGTCCGCGCAACAGCACCAATAAAGTTAAGATTGAAATGGTTGGTAAATTACGACAGTTGGGATTGAAGGATGAGCAAATTGCAGAGGTGCTAGGACTACCCTTGGAGGTGGTGAAATCATTATAATATATCATATTTGCCGTATTTTTGGGAAGCCGTATCATGCCAAGGATTCAGTTAGATTTAGCTTTCAATCGCTTAGGAAGGCTTGCCGAACAAACGATCGCCTTTTGTAAAAAGTGGCGGATCGTAGAGTTAGCGCTGTTTGGTTCGGTTTTGCGAGAAGATTTTTGCCCAGAAACAAGCGACATAGATATACTCGTAACTTTTGCACCTGATTACCGATGGACATTTGATGACGCGATGCAGATGCAGGAGGAACTTGAAACCTTATGCGGACGCAAGGTAGATATCCTTAGCAAACAATGTATCGAACAAAGTATTAACTGGATTAGAAAACAAGAAATTCTCAACTCTGCAAAGGTAATTTATGTCAGCAAATAGAGATATGGCTTCCCTATTGGATATTGTGCAGGCTGGCGAGATGATTCAACGTTATCTCACCGGAATTGACAGCGAGGAATTGGCAGCTTCTGATGAGAAACAAGCTGCTATTATTTATAGAATTATAGTTATTGGTGAAGCCACAAAACGCATATCCTCTGAATTTCGCGCTGAACATCCAGAAATCCCTTGGAAAGATATGGCAGGAATGAGAGATTGGGTTTCTCATGCTTACGATCGAGTAAATTTAGACATCGTTTGGGATGTTGCTCAAAACAAAATTCCTCAACTGCTAGTTCAGATTAAGCCATTGATTGCTAATGATTAAAATACGTTTTTGGTATTATACTTAAGTTGAATTCGATCGCCACTTGTGATCCCTCTTTTGCCTTTCATCACTACACAGCGGCAGTCAAAGCTGTTAAAGAGTATGGCAGAAAAGCTAAAACAATATCGTTTTCTGAAATACCTTGCTCTATGAGATTTTGAGTAATGCCACATTCCATGCCATCGTACTCAATATAAACTTTTTCATCTTCTAGGGTAATGTAAATTAAATTCCCTCTCACTCGCCGTCCTCTATCCCAACCCACTTGCATGAGAGCATAGCGATCGCGCGTTTCATCCAACACCGGATCTAGTCTAATGTCTCCATGAGAAGGACGCAATTTAGCGTATTGAAGAATAACCTGTTTTACTATTTCTCGATAGGTCGCGCTGGTATCCATGTTTATCTATTATGACTTACACGCAGACACTCAGAAACCGGGTTTCTTCGGAGATTTTTCATTATAATCTGAGTTTTTCACAGAAACCCGGTTTCTTGGCCTAAGTTTTATCTATTATAGCACGATCGCCCGCTCTCAAGTATTTGCGACTCTAGCTTAAAACACATATAATTAGTCAGGAGGTGTAAGTTTTATGTTCGCAGTCGTCACGCCAGAAAAAATTCACTTGCCCCCAGGAACACTGATAAAATTTCCTGGTAGTTGGCAGGATTACCAAGCACTTGTAGAACAATTGGGCGATCGCCAGATTCCGCGCATCAAATATCGACCAGGAGAGATTTTATTAATGTCCCCTTTACCCGTACACGGAAAACAAGCAGATATAATTGCTGATGTCGTCAAGGTTTTGCTAGATTACTTGGGCAGAGATTATGAAGCGTTTACGCCAATTACGATGGATTTGCCGGAGGTAAGAGGAGTTGAACCAGATTATTGTTTTTATATCGATAATTGCGCGGCAATTCTGGGTAAAGATCGGATTGCTTGGGGTGTTGAACCGCCGCCCGATCTGGTGATCGAAGTAGATGTCACTAGCTACACTAATTTAGATGATTACTTGCCTTATCAAGTGCCGGAAGTGTGGCTGTTTAAGAAAAATAAGCTAATAATTTACTGTTTGCAAAATGGTCGATATGTCGAAAGTTTAATCAGCCGTTATTTCCCCAATTTTAATGTATCAGAAATTGTGGAGGAATGCTGGCAAATGTCGCGCGACAACCATACAAGTACAGTAATTCGGGAGTTGCGACGGAAAATTGAGAGGGAGAATCCTTGAATCTGTGATTTGATTTGTAGTTGGGGGCGGGCGGGTTTATTGAGATTGTTGGTTCTTGTTATATATTGTTGGTGAACCCGCCCCTACAGCTAGTTGAATGATGCAATATCTCAGATCGATCGCACTTTTTCACTAATATCAATAACAGGCAAGATGCCTGTTCCACAAAGACACTACCCGCACCCACCTCAGATGCGGACTTTGCACGCAGGCAGTAAGCAGGTGCAATTGCCAGCTATATTGACATATACAGTGAAAGTAGAAACGATAAAGGTACGAGCATGGCATCCATCCGCGAGTTGCACCGACAACTGGTTAATAAAGAACGCTCTGCTGT
>NZ_NXIB02000113.1 GCF_002412335.2 Tychonema bourrellyi FEM_GT703 | reverse complement strand
CCCAATTCCCAATGCCCAATGCCCAATTCCCAATTCCCAATTCCCAATGCCCAATGCCCAATTCCCAATGCCCAATGCCCAATGCCTAATTCCCAATTCCCAATGCCCAATTCCCAATTCCCAATTCCCAATTCCCGATTACCCAACTGAGAAAGGCTATAGTGTACCCAAAACTCTTATCAAAACCACCAATGATTAATAGTTCTAGGACAAAAATGAGCGGATAAAAAATGCCTATAGCCATTGCTTAATTAATTTAGTATGTTAGAAATGAACAAGATTATTCATCAACCTAAAGCCAACATCTTGGCAACAAACTGATATCAATCAGTTTAAAAAGTCAATCAGAATCATAGTTTAAAGGAGCCAAAATTATGCCCAGTGCAGTGCCGTTAGTTCCAATTCCGGCCCCAACGCCAACTCCAACACCAGAGCCAACACCAACTCCGACTCCGACCCCAACTCCAACACCGACCCCAACTCCAACTCCGACTCCGACTCCAACGCCCGCCGACGATACATTTGGTGGCATAGATGACACATTGGGCACAGGCCGCAGCACCACACCGGCAATCATCGGTGGCATTATCCGTGGCACAGACAAAAATGACTCATTGGTTGGCAGTGTTGGCCCCGACGTGATTTCTGGGCTGCAAGGCAACGATAACCTCCAAGGTGGGGAGGGCGATGACCTGGTATTTGGTAATGAAGATGATGATGTACTCTTCGGCGGGCCCGGAAACGATGTTCTCGACGGCGGTTCAGGACTCGATACCCTGTACGGAGGGAAAAGCAGCGACTCCCTAGACGGGGGAAATAACCCTGACCTGCTTTATGGGAATGACGGCAGCGACACAGTTGTTGGCGGTGAAGGCAGAGACACAGGTTTCGGTGGTAAAGGCAGCGACAGTATGCGCGGCGGGTTAGGTGATGATAGTATGTTTGGCGATCGAGGCGATGACGTTCTTTGGGGCGACCAAGGCAACGACTCTCTATTCGGTGGCGACGGCGAAGACCTCATCTTTGGTAACGAAGGAGGCGACTGGCTCTACGGGAACTCCGGCGCGGATACAATTTTTGCCGGTGATGGGGACGACATCGTTTTCGGCGGTGCTGGCGAGGACATCATTGATGGCGGTGCTGGTAACGACGTTCTGTGGGGCGAAGCAGGCAAAGACTTAGTGGCTGGAGGGGAAGGCAAAGATGTCTTCGTCATGGGCCGCTTTAGTTCTCCCGGTATTAGTGGCAGCACAAATCCCGTATTTATCACCAGCGGCGGCCCCGACATCGGCGATGCGGATATTTTTAGAGATTTTCGTCAAGGCGAAGATCTAATTGGGTTGAGTGGTGAGCTCAAGTTTGAAGATTTGATCATCTTCCAAAGCACTGACGCTCAAGCCGGCAGCACGATTATTCGCAACGGTGTCAGTGGCGATTTTTTAGCAGTATTGCCCGGAGTTGACAGCAGAACGCTCGGCAGAGCTAGTTTTGTGATTGGCGCGTCAGTTCCCGGCAGCGCTACCCCTCTCCCTGCACCGACTCCAAGTCCGACACCAACTCCAACACCAAGTCCGACTCCAACTCCCACAGCAAGTCCGACACCAACTCCCACAGCAAGTCCGACACCAACTCCCACAGCGAGTCCGACTCCAACTCCCACAGCGAGTCCGACTCCAACTCCGACTCCAACTCCCACAGCGACTCCGACACCGACTCCGACACCAACTCCGATCGTCTCTTTAAATCAGGCTCCAAAAGCAGTCAACGATAACTTCACCGCAGTTACAGGCGAAACACTTAGTCTGAACGTGTTGTTAAACGACACTGATCCCGACGGTAATGCTCTGACTGTCACTACTTTTACTGCAACAGCCAAGGGGCAATTGACTCCCTTGGCCGGCGGGACGTTCCAATACACGCCAAACGCAGGCTTCTCTGGTGCTGACAGCTTCAGCTACTCTATCTCAGATGGCAGAGGTGGTACTGGTCAGGCGATCGCCACAATCAACGTCAGCAGCCCACCGAAACTAGCGATTAACGATGGTTTAGTAGTTGCCAAAAGTGTTCCGATCGGGACAATTACGGCCGCCGATTTGTTGATTAAAGACAGCGACAACACGCCGTCGGAAATTGTTTACACGATTACTCAAGCCCCCAGCGCCAACAAAGGCTTTCTCCAAAGGAGCGATACTTTCCTGAATGTCGGTAGTAAATTCACCCAAGATGACATCAACAACAACATCATCAAATACAACCTGTTACCGACAGGTGGCAGCGATAGTTTTACGTTTACAGCCTCGGATGGTGCTACGAAGATTGGGCCGACATCCTTCAGTATTACGGTGGTAGATAATATTGTCGATCGCAGCAACCTCCCCGCCAGCAGCTTTACAGGCAGTAACCTCAGCGACTTCATCATCGGCGGGCCTGGTAACGATACCCTCTTGGGCGCTGATGGCAATGACATCATTGATGGCAGGGCTGGGGACGACCTCGAATTTGGTCAAGCAGGCAACGACTCCGTACTAGGTTTTACAGGCAATGACACCATCGATGGCGGGTTCGGCAACGACACCCTCGATGGCGAAGACGGCATCGACTCCCTAATCGGCGGAGTCGGCAATGACCTGATGTTTGGCGGCAATGACGACGACATCCTATTGGGTGGTGATGGCAATGACATCATGGATGGCGGCGGTGGGAATGATTCCGTACAGGGGGAAGCTGGCGACGACTCCATATTTGGCGGAATTGGCAACGACAATTTATTTGGTGGAATTGGCGACGACTCCTTCGACGGCGGTGCTGGCGACGACTTCATCGACGGCGGCATCGGCAGAGACTTACTTGATGGTGGCATCAATAATGATTCCCTCTCCGGCGGCGACGGCGAAGACACCATTTTGGGTGGAGAGGGCAACGACACGGAACTCGGAGGTGCCGGCAACGACTATGTTTTGGGCGAAGCGGGCAACGATGCTCTGTTGGGAGAAGCGGGGGATGACACCATCGATGGCGGTGCGGGCAGCGACAGTCTCAGCGGCGGGTTCGGCAACGACTTGATGTTGGGCAGCAATGACAACGACTCGCTTTCTGGCGGTGCGGGCAATGATATTATCGGCGGCGGCGCTGGTTCCGATTTGCTCACAGGCGATGTTGGCAATGATTTCTTCTACTACGAAACTCCTAGTGAAGGAGTGGACATTATTTCTGATTTTAACAACGGTAATGGCAACGATACTTTCTTGTTCAGGTCAGCAAACTTTGGTGGCTTTACCAACTCTGGCACTATTAATGATTTCACGAGTTTTATCGTCAGGAATATTGGCAGCGGTGGGGACAACATCAGCAAGCAAGCTGTCATTTTGTTTGAAAATAAATTCGACAATGCTCAAGCAGTAAATGCTGTGTTGAAAAATCAGAACGGTTCAAGTAAAACTGGAGCTTTCTTTGTGTATCTGAACAATACTTTTAATAAGTACGTTCTCGGCTTTGATCCGAATGCTGCTGATGATAGTCTCCCAGCTTTCGATTTGGCTGTGTTGAATTCGATTCCTACAGTTCCAGGCTCTTTGAGCACGGTGATTACTTCGTCGCAGTTCAAGTTTATTTGACCTGAGATTTTGGATCAAACGATTTTCGATTTGCGATTTTGGATTTTCGATTGATTCCAAAATCCAAAATCTAACATATGTTGATTTTCGATTGAATCTAAAATCTAAAATCCAAAATCTAAAATATGTTGATTTTGGATCATTCTTTCAGAACAGGCAAGATGCCTGTTCCACAAGAATTTAATTTGATTGTGGGGAGTAGGGGTTGGGCATCCTGCCATAGGTGTCAACTTAAGCCTGAAAGCCTTGATAAATGTCGTTTTTACCTGAGTCCAGATCCCCCTAAATCCCCCTTAAGAAGGGGGACTTTGAGAAGACTCTTGTTCCCCCCTTCTTAAGGGGGGCTAGGGGGGATCTAGGCTTAATAGTCAAACAGCAGTCTCTGACTGGGTTTGACGTTAAGTTGACACCAATGGGCATCCTGCCTGCCCATAAAAGGCCAATTAAGAATCCATTGTTTAATGTTTGAGTAACGCCACAAGGAGGTCAAATTATGCCAAGTGCAGTATCATTCTTTTTTCTAGAAACCGGTACAGATCCTTCATCTATCGGTACAACGACTTCATCAACTGGTACAACGACTTCATCAACTGGTACAACGACTTCATCAACTGGTACAACGACTTCATCAACTGGTACAACGACTTCATCAACTGGTACAACAACTTCATCCACTGGTAGAACAACTTCATCGCCCGGTACAACAACTTCATCCACTGGTACAACAACTTCATCAACTGGTACAACAACTTCATCAACTGGTACAACGGCTATTTCGATCGCGCCTGTGTCGCGGCCAACTCCGATCGCCCCGCCGACTCCACCACCACCGATATTTGTAGATGGCATAGTTGTAGCAACTAGCACCACTGAGTATTTAATCGGTAGTTTGTTTAATGACACGATTTCCGCGCGCGCAGGCGATGACACGATTCTCGGTCGCGATGGGGACGATCTACTGAAAGGGGAGGATGGTAACGATTCTCTAAACGGTGGTGCCGGCAAGGATATTGTTGACGGTGGCCCTGGTAATGATACGACACGGGGTGGTAAAGATGATGACTTAGTGATTGGCGATCGGGGTAACGATCAAGTTTTCGGTGACCAAGGCAACGATACTGTTTTGGGTACCGAAGGTGATGACACGCTTTTTGGCGGTAAGGGAAATGATTCTCTGCGCGGAGGTGCCGAGGACGACCTCATTTTTGGCGATAAGGGCAATGACACTGTTTTTGGCGATACGGGCAATGATTGCTTACAAGGCGGTGCTGGTAGTGATTTGCTGTTCGGTGAAGAGGGTGGAGACATCATCAGTGGTGGCGTTGGCAATGATACTGCTGACGGCGGCGAGGGAGATGACCGACTCTTTGGGGGGGATGGCAATGATGCTGTGATTGGTGGCGCTGGTGATGATTTTCTGGCGGGCGATCGCGGTGCTGATACTCTAACAGGAGGCGATGGCGCTGATATCTTTGTCCTGGGTAGGGTTGGCACATCGGCGGGCGGCAGCGGTTTTCTGACTACTGGTGGACCAGGAATCGGCGATGCTGATTTAATTAGAGATTTTAAGGCTGGAGATGCGATCGGTTTAGCTGGAGGTTTGAGCTTTACAGACTTAGAAATATCCCAGGGTCAAGGCTCAAATTCTAGCAACACAATCATTAAAGACAAGCGCACAGGTGAATTTTTAGCCGTCTTGATTGATGTTAGGAGTAACGCCCTAGATGAATCGAAGTTCACGACAGCTAAAATACCGCCTGTAGACAGCAATCCCTTCATAATTCAGGGGACAACAACTTCGACAACTGGAACAACAACTTCTACAACGGGTACAAGAACTTCCACAACCGGGACAACGACTTCTACAACGGGAACAACGACTTCCACAACCGGGACAACGACTTCCACAACCGGGACAACGACTTCTACAACGGGTACAACAACTTCCACAACGGGTACAAGAACTTCCACAACGGGGACAACGACTTCCACAACGGGGACAACTCCTGCTAGCACAACAACGACTCCAACGCCAACACCGACTCCAACGCCAACACCGACTCCAACTCCAACACCGACTCCAACTCCAACACCGACTCCAACACCGACTCCAACACCGACTCCAACTCCAACTCCAACACCGACTCCAACTCCAACACCAACGCCGGGAACATTACCCACACTGGTTCCGAGTCCGAGTCCGACTCCAAGTACGAGTTCTTCGATCGTCCCAACTCCCACTTTACCCAGTCCAACTCCGCCGGCTTTTCCATCAGCGACTCCCAACCAGCCGCCCATAGTGGAAAGTGGCAAAACGATCACCGGTTTGCAGAATTTGCCTTTTTCTCTAAGCATTTCAGCCCCTAGCGACCCAGAAGGCCAGTCCCTTTCAGCCACAGTAACGCTACTTCCCAATCCTATTTTCGGTCTAGTAGTGACCGGTACAATCCCGATCGCCGTCAACCAAAAATTAACTGTTCAGGAATTAGTCGGGCTGAATTTCCAACCCGCAACTAACGCCATTGGACAAGCTGGATCTTTCAGCTACAGCGTCACTGACGAACAGGGCGGCGTAGCATCAGCAGCAGTCGCGATTAACATCAATTCTTTCAATACCTCGGCAAATGCTGCCCTAGGCCCGATCGCAGGTGATGACGGCATCATATTCACAAATACCAACAATTTGCTACCCACATTCATCGACGTGCTAGCCAACGATGGCAGCCCCCAGAGTGGCAAACTCAACATCATCAATGTCGGCACACCGAAACTAGGAATAGCGGTCAATCTCGTCTCTCAGGTGCAATATATCCCCGGTACATTACCGGGTAGCACTACTTTCACCTACAATATCAGCGACGGATTCGGCACAACTCCAGGCACCGGTGTTGTCAGCGTTCAAATATTACCAGCAGATAGCGAGCCAAACAACCTAATTGGGGGTTCTTTGGCTGACAATTTCAACGGTTTAGCAGGCAGTGATACGATCGACGGTCGAGGTGGTAATGATACGATGAACGGCGGTCTCGATAACGACGTGCTGATAGGAGGCTTTGGGGCCGATACCATGACTGGCGGTGGCGGTAGCAATCAATTCCGCTATACCAGTCCTGATTCGGGAGGCCCGAATTTTGATGCTGCTTCTGCTGCTGCAATCAATGCTGCGATCGCCGCGGGCGGATATGATTTAATTACTGACTTTACTGGTCTCGGAGTGCCGATCGCCGATCTGTTCAATTTTGCCCCCGGATTCGGGAATGTTACCAGCATCAACCAAGTTTTATTGCCAGTAAAAACAACCGTTTCATCTAATATTTTAGGAGGAACCGCATTCTTGTTTGCCTATGATACTGGCGGCAACACTTACATCATTTATGATGGCAATGGCAATAATCTCACTGGCAGTGATTCTCGAATTTTAGCTAAGTTAAATGGTGTAACTGGCGTTTCTTCCCAGTCAGAATTTGACTTTACTTTTATTTAGAGTTAATAGTTGACGGTTGACTGTTGACTGTTGACGGTTGACGGTTGACTGTTGACTGTAAGTCGGATTTGGTATCATCTCTCTTCTGTCATTATGGGGAAATAAAAATAAATGTAGGTTGGGTTGAACGCAGTGAAACCCAACAATCACAAGGTTTTTATTTGTTGGGTTTCGTTCCTCAACCAACCTACGGCTGATTGAAGATGTTTAATAGTCAACCGTCAACAGACAACAGTCAACAGTCAACCGTCAACAAACTAAATCTCATTATCTTCTGAAAAAAGTCCCAACAAAGGGCCGAGAATAGCACCGAAAACAAAGCCACCAGCATGGGCCCAGTAGGCAACTCCCCCAGATTCCATGCCAACCTTTGCTGGCGCATTCAAGGAAGTCACGCCGTTAAATGCTTGCTGTACAAACCAAAATCCGAGAAAAAAGAAAGCAGGTATTCTGACTGTAGTAATGAAGATTCCCAAGGGGAGTAATGTCAGAACTTTGGCTTGGGGATATCGCAGAATATAAGCGCCCATCACGCCTGCGATCGCACCACTAGCACCCAGAGAAGGAATGGCAGAGGCTGGGGAGAAGAACCACTGAGTTAGGGATGCTAAAACACCGCAAGTAAGGTAAAATATGATAAACTTTATGTGTCCTAAACAGTCTTCTACATTGTTGCCAAAAATCCAGAGAAATAACATATTTCCGGCGACGTGGAGAAAGCCTGCGTGGAGGAATTGGGAGGAAATTAGAGTTGTCCATTCGGGAAATTGCGAAACAGGTAGAGAAACTCGACAGATGTTAGTTAGTTGACAAGGAACTACGGCCCAAGAGTAGAAAAATTGCGTTAATTGGCGATCGCCCAAACTTAATTCGTACAAAAATACTAACACATTTGCAGCAATCAGTCCATAGGTAACATAGGGAGTGATCCGCGTTGGGTTTTCATCACGTAAGGGAACCATAGGATTTTTTGCTCATTAAAATATTGACCATACGATAGCGCATTTATCCTCAAAGTGTCTCCTGTCTACAGGAAGATGTCTGTTGACGGTTTACTGTTGTCTGTTGACTGTTGGCTGTTGACGGTTGACTGTTGACTATGTTGGCTGTGCGAGTAACCAATGCCCAATTCCCAATTCCCAATTCCCAATGCCCAATGCCCAATTCCCAATGCCCAATGCCCAATTCCCAATGCCCAATTCCCAATGCCCAATTCCCAATTCCCAATGCCCAATTCCCAATGCCCAATTCCCAATTCCCAATGCCCAATTCCAATAACTAATCACTAATTACTACCAAAACTCCCGCACTTTCCATAGCCATTCTACTCACCGCACACAAAGCATAAGTTCCCGATTGTATCGCTACTTCTGCTGTCTCCGCATCCAGAATTTTAATCAGTTTCCAGCTATTACCATTTTTTTGATAAAGCGTCCAAGAACGGATGTTATTATCAGCAGAATTATTCCAACCCAAAACCGTGTTATTTGCCACTTTTTTGACTTCGACTCCTGTCGGAATAGGTGGCGGAGTTCCCTTTAGCCAAGGCATCGCTGGAACGAGTGCAAGGTTGGCATAAATAGTCGATTTCAAAACATCATAAATTTGCTGGCGATTTTCAGTAAAAGCTCTCATACTGAAAAATATATTGCCCAAAGCTAACTTTTGATCTAAGTTTCGCGTAATTTCAATTTGTTTATTAATTTCCCCAGCCGTCCATTTTTTACCATCGAGTAAACCTAAGTTATTTCCAGCATAAATATGTTTCTGTTTAGGGTTATTTTCTACCCACCAATTCAGCAGCATGGGATAACTTTGAGCTGTTTCATCTATGCGCCAGTAAAGTTGCGGACTTAGGTAATCTACCCAACCTAATTCCAACCATTTTTTTGAGTCAGCATAAAGCACTTCGTAGCTGTCTAAACCGCGACTTGCAGGTGGTTGTCCAGGGCGATAAATCCCGAAGGGACTGATGCCGAATTTAACGTGGGATTTAGTTGATTTAATTCCTTCTGCTACTCTTTTAATTAAGGTATTGACATTTTCCCTGCGCCAGTCTCCTAAACTCAGTTTACCTCCTTGCGATCGATAATTATTGTATGTCTTGCTATCTGGAAATTCTTGGCCTTGAATCGGATAAGGATAGAAATAATCATCGAAGTGAATACCATCTATATCGTAGCGCTTCACTACGTCTAAAATGACGTTGTAAGTCCGGTCTTGAACTGTAGAATTTCCCGGCTCCATCCACAGTTTGTCACCCCAAGCACAGACAGATTCGGGATTAGTTACTGAGATGTGTGGGCTGACATTAGCAGAGGTTTTGGTGGACACTTTGGCGCGGTAGGGATTGAACCAAGCATGAACTTCGATGTTGCGTTTGTGGCTTTCTGAAATCGCAAATTCTAAAGGGTCATAATATGGTTCTGGTGGCTTTCCTTGGGTTCCTGTTAGCCAAGCACTCCAAGGTTCTAATTCTGATGCGTAAAGGGCATCGCCTTCTGGTCTAATTTGGAGAATAACAGCATTAAAATTCATCTCTTCTAATCTGTTCAGGATTTTTAGGAGTTGATTTTTTTGCTCTTCTGTTGAGAGTTTTGGGCTGGATGGCCAGTCAATATTCCACACGGCTGTTACCCAAGCTGCCCGAAATTCTCGCTGATGGCTGACTTGAACTGTTGACGGTGGCTGCTGTGGATTTTTGCCGATGGTTACTATGTATTGAGAGGGAAGTTTTGGCGCTCTTCTTAGATAAACTAAAGCTTGATAAACCCAGGCTGTAACATCCGCGCGCGTTGCATTTCCGGCGGGATTTAATAATTTTAAGTTGGGATAATTAACGACTATTTCGGCTTGAGTCGCTTTGGCGATCGCACTTTTGGCAAAATTGGGAATTTCCGTGCTATCTTGATAGATATTGGATAAGACAATATCAGTCGGCGGTGCAGCACTTGCATCAAAAAGACCGCTGACTAAGGCAAGTAATGCTTCGACTCTAGTAATCCTATTTTCGGGTTTGAATAAATTCTTGGGATAGCCAGATATGAAGCCTCTGTTAAATGCTGTTTGAATGGCTGCTGCTGCCCAATGGGTAGCAGGAACATCGGTAAATGGAATGTATGCGCGTTTGTCTGGTGTGGGGAATGCTTTGCTGACTATGGTGGCAAATTGGGCGCGGGTTAAGTTGCTGTTGGGGCCGAAAGTGCGATTTGGAAAACCGCTGATAATTGCTCTCTCGGTTAAGCCTTCAATGAATTGTCTAGCCCAATGATTCTGAATGTCGGAGAAACTGATATTGTTGGAAACCATAATTATAATCGATCGCGATTGGTATCAACCATTTGAGCTACATCCGCCGGATTTGGTAGACGAATTGTAGCATATTCTTGGCGAATAATCTCAAAAAATTCCTTGACTTTTTCCTCAAAACGTGAAATTCTAAAATACTGACTCCGCTGCTCAGCAACCCCTTGAAATTCTGCTAACAAATCAGGATTAACCATGAGTTGATGTGAATGCTGACAAAGTTCCTCAACTGTATTGAACAAAAAGCCCGATCGCCCATTTTCGACAATTTCCGGTTGGCCACCACCATTAAACACAATCGGAACACAACGGTTTCGCATGGCTTCCACCGTCGCCATCCCGAAATGTTCAAATCTTTGAGGATTGACTTCTCCCAAACCGCAGCCGTGCCAAAATATACTGGCTTTAGCATAAAGCGATTTTACCTCATCCAAGTCAGCATTCACCTTAAGTTCGATCGCCCTCATATCCTGCTTCAATAAATTCTGAACAGTCTTTAAATAAGGATTACGAGGTACACTGCTTCCCACTAAAATCAGTCGCCATCCAGTCATTTGTTCAGGATAATCCACTAACAAAGTGCGGAAAGCTTTAATTAATTCAATTTGCTTTTTGGTTCCCCCAGCTTCAAACTGTCCCACAGCTAAAATTATCTTTTCTTTCGGGACTTCAGCAGTTGCCATTTCCACAGGCGGATATAGTAAAAAAGTGGGTTTTAGGTTCCACCGTTTGTCCAACCACTTAACAGTAAATTGACTGTTAGCAATAATGAAAGTGTAATCATCAACAGCAAAATGACGGTTACGAAAAGTATTCGGAAAGTGGCAGAAAAACACTGAAATCGGCGACAGTGGTTTCACTTTTTCCAGTTGGTTAGCATTGACAAAAATATCATAATGCTTGCTTTCTTTAGCAATTTTATCAAAAGGATTTTCCAATTCATCCGTAATCATACTGGAATCAATACACTGCATTCCAAATTTTTCGTAAAACTGCAAAGGAATTACTTTTATTTTACATTCTGAAAGGTTCAAACCATACCAGGATTCCAAGTCAGAAATAGCAACGGGTTTGTTAGCAATAAAAGTAATGTCAAATTGATTTTGCAGCAGCGAAGCCATCGTAGCCACGTATTTTTGTCCACCACCAATGAAATGTAGTCCGTGATCGTAAATTGCGATCGACATTTTGCGATCGCCTCGAATCACCTGTAACCGTGATAAAATGCGATCGACTTTCAAGCGACTGTAAATCACCGCCAACTTTTCCGACAATTGCGACAGTACAGTTTCCACTATTTCCGGCTTCTGATACTCTAGCAATTTTTTAATCGCTACAAATATACTCTCGAACAACAAATCATACTGTTTATTAGTAAAAAAATCGGAAGTATGAATTGCCGAAACTAATTGCAAAGGTTCATGTTTTGCCAAATATAAAAAACGATTGCGATTGCAAAAATACTCCGTGAGTTTGCTTCCCCGACTCGAACCCCGGTATTCATGATGTGCGATTGCTGTCGGAATGTAAAGCATTTTCCAACCCCGTTTTTGACAGCGTTTAGAAAATTCAACATCTTCAAAATACATCACAAAATCTTCATCTATCGGCCCAACATCTGCGAGACATTCCCTGCGAAAAAGCACCGTAGCCCAACAAAGACCTTCTACTGTGCGTTCTGTATCATATTGTCCCGAATCTTTCTCGCCAAAGCCGACATCTCGCCAATAAAAATTAGGTAATTGCTGAATTCCTACACTATTAATTCGCCCGTCTTTGAACAGCAATTTGCCACTCGCAGCACCTGCTTTCGGGTTTGTTTCTAGCCGTTTAACCAAAATTTCTAACCAGCAACTATCCAGAGTAGCATCGTTATTGAGAAATGCAATATATTGTCCTGTAGATTGGCTGATACCCAGGTTAAGAGCTTTCGCAAAGTTGTTGACGGAATTCACAAAAATGCGAACTTTGGGAAAGAGTTCACCCAAGGATTTAACTGAGTCGTCTTGAGAACAGTTATCAATTAAAATCAAATCTAGTTGTTCTTCTGGATAGGCCAGTTTTTGTAGAGATTTTAAGCAATCTTTCGTTTGCCGAAAACCGTTATAGTTGACTACAATTATTGAGCATATTGGTGGTATCGTCATCGAATTTTAGATTTTAGATTTTAGATTACTGTCGCGGATCAATCTGGGGGTTTCTCGAACGAAAATTGTTTGGGGTCATTTTTGATGTTTTATTGCGATCTATCGAACAATTGAGCCGTAATTTCCTCTAACATAGCAGTATGCTGCTGCTGTACAGCTTTTATTTGCTCTATTTCAGATTGCAGTGCTGTGATAGCCGCTTGTTGAACCATAATTTTGGCTGTCACTTCAGGAGACTGGTTGCTAAACTCAGATTTAATCTTTTTCTCTAGGGTTTGCTGATTCTGCTGCAATTTTTGCAACTGGTTGCTCAATGTTTGAACAACGCGGGTATTGGCAAAATTGTAAATTACCTGTCTTTCCAATACTGGTTTTAGCAATTTTCGGACTATTTTTCTAACTGCGATGACTACGGAACCAAGTCGTCTTTGATAAGAAGTAATTGGGACATTATAAATATCAAAACCAGTTTTTAGCAAGGCGATATCTTCGTCTTCTTCATCAAAGGCGATCGCCCTTTTCTCACTTCCAGACAAAAGCGGCTCAGCAATACCCATTCGTGGCTCCAAAGCTTGTCGCAATTTATCGATTATTTCTTGAGTTGGTATTTCTTCAGAATGCAAATTTTCACCTTCTTTGGATAATGTGGAACAGGCATCTTGCCTGTTAAGTGGAACAGGCATCTTGCCTGTTAAGTGGAATAGGCATCTTGCCTGTTAAGTAGAACAGGCATCTTGCCTGTTAAGTAGAACAGGCATCTTGCCTGTTCAAGGGCGGGCAAGATGCCCACCCCACAATAACATTTAAGTTTGCTTAAACAGAATTATTGCTACCGATATTGACAATATCAGAACTTAAACCAACTCGATTTGACTGTCATCACCAATCATAAACCTGAGTGCTTTAGGACGAATAGGAGCATTCGTTAATTGAGCTCGCTGCCCGATTACGCTGTCCACAATTCGCTGCTGAATCCCAGATATTTTAGCAGATTCCAATATTACACTGTGTTCGATATCCGCATCAATCATCGTGACTCGATCGGCAATACTGCTATAAGGCCCGATAAAGCAATTTTCGATGTGGCAATTTTTACCAATTATTACCGGCCCGCGAACTGTAGAATTAATTATCTCACTTCCTTCGCCTATTTGCACTCGCCCGACAATTTGACTTTTGGCATCTACTTTTAATTCTGTTGAAGCTAAAAGACGGCTATCGAGAATAATTTGGTTTGCACTCAGCAAATCATCTTTTTTACCCGTATCCAACCACCAACCCTCTAAATTGGAGGCTTCTACTTTTTTTTGTTGATTAATCAACTGTTGAATAGCATCGGTAATTTCGAGTTCACCACGAGCCGATGGTTGAATTTGATCGATCGCCTCGTGAATCGTAGGAGCAAAAAAGTAAATCCCGACCATTGCTAAATTTGAAGGCGGGATTTTAGGTTTTTCTACTAGCTGCAATACTTGTCCTTTTTCATCAACTGTCGCCACACCGAAAGCACTAGGATTGCTAACTTCCCGTAGCATAATCAAAGCATCAAGTTGATGGCTCTTAAAAGTATCTAAAAATGGATGCAATTGACTTTCAATTAAGTTATCTCCTAAGTACATGACAAACGGAGAATCGCCCAAAAATGGTTTGGAAATTTTTACCGCATGAGCCAATCCCGCCGGCTTATCTTGCAAGATATAAGTAATTTGTGCACCAAAGCGATCGCCATTTCCGGTTTTCGCCTTCACCTCTTCCCCCGTTTCGGGACTAATCACAATCCCAATATCGGTAATCCCAGCCGCCACAATTAGCTCAATTCCGTACCACAGTATGGGCTTATTTGCCACAGGAACCAACTGCTTCGCACCCGTATAGGTGAGGGGACGCAAACGTGTTCCTTTGCCGCCAGAGAGGATTAATGCTTTCATTTGGTGAACTCTGAGTTATCTTTTAGGATTTGCGGTGCTGACTGGATTTGCCTGCACTTGTTCGCTCTCGTCAATCTTAAAGCACCATTCCTCCACTGGCAAGAGCTGAGGTCTATTCTTATACAGTTGACTGTTGACTGTTGACTGTTCGCTGTTGACTGTTCGCTGTTGGCTGCCTTCTTCGTACCCTGAGCGAAGCGTCGCCCTGAGCGTAGTCGAAGGGTCTTATTCCTTCTTCCTTCTTCCTTCTTTCAATAGCGGCCGTATCGAGCTACAAATTGATTGTCACCTGGGTGTTGACTCATCGACCAAGCCCACATCTGATCGCCCAAGGAAAAATGCCACCACTCGTTAGGATGCTGTCGGAAACCAGCACCAACCATCGCATCTTTTAATATTTGTCTGCGACGGTGAAATGCTTGTTCTGCTGGCTCGTTACTACTAGCAAAATAATCGGGATAAGAACGTTCTGAGATTTCGTCTATCGGAGAACCCATATCAATTTGTCCGTTTTGGCGATCGACTAAAGTCACATCTAACGCTCCACCTGTGCTGTGAGGAGGGGGTGTAGCGCGATCGAGACTCGGTACCGCCCAGAATTTATATACTTGCTCTAGGATTAATTGTTTTTTCTCTTCAGAAACTGGCAATTCATAACCTTGAGCATTGGCAATTTCAGCAAAAGTGAAATCTACCATAAACTGCTGCACTTCCACCGGTCTATAAGCATCAAATATCAGAATTTGCCAATCTGGATAATCTTGCTGTAATTGCTTTTGAGCCACAATCAAACTATCTATAACTCCTTGGCGTAGATAGTAAGGAGAATCAGCTTTGCTATTCTGATAAGGAGCACCCAATTTTTGATAAGGGTGTGGGGATTCAAAAGCAAATATTTCAACGGGAATCGGAACTAAAGCTTCGCCACATTCATCGATAGGTATTTGCTGATATGGTTTCATATAGGAGAAGGAAGAAGGAAGAAGGAAGAAGGCCCTTTGACGCAGTTTATCCTGAGCGTAGTCGGAGGGCGCTAACCTCGGAGTCGAAGGACAGTCAAGTTTTTTTACTCACAGTTCGCCGTCAACAGTCAACAGTCAACATTTAACAATTATTGCTGATTGCAACCATAATCGATATTACTCTTTTTTGGGAGCTAACTTAGGCATAGTAGATGGCACTGGCGAAAAATTTAAATATTCATTTTTATCTTCCACTACAGGTGCTTTTGATGGCTGATATTTTTTGTTTTTACCCAGATGATTCGCAACTGTTCCCAAGCACGGAATGCCAAAATTTTCTAATTGAGCGAAAACTTTCTTGACTACAGAATGCTTAACCTTGAGAATTGATACCACCATCAGTATTCCATCTGTGCGTGCTGCCAAAAAATTAGCATCTTTATTATCAACCAGTGGCGGCGTATCGTAGATTACCAAGTCAAATATAGCATTAAATTCTGCCATTAAATACTGCATCTGAGATGAAGCCAGCCGTCTAGAGGTACCAGCTAGAGGAATGCCAGCAGTTAGTACAAACAGATTATTCGCTATGGGCGATCGTTGGATCGCTTCCTTGAATTCAATTTTATTTTCAAGCAAGTCGCTCAGCCCCTTGGAATTCGGCAATTCCAACAGCAAATCAAGACTTGGCGAATGCAAATTCGCGTCTACTAACAGCACTCGCTGACCGGCTAGTGCTGCAACGTATGCTAAGTTTAAAGCGATCGTAGATTTGCCTTCCCCCGGTGTCGCCGAACCGATGACCAAAGAGGCGATCGGTCGATGGGAAGAAAGAAAGCGGATGTTAGTATAAAGAGAGTCAAAAGCTTCTATAAATTGCGAGGCATTTTTTTTGTACTTATTTTCATTGCTTTCAAGTACCTCATAGGCATTCGCAATAGAAGGATAGAATTTTTGAGCCTTCTTGTTGATAGGAATTGCACCCAACAAAGGCGGATCGACTGCATCTTTAACATCATCAGCGCAGAAAAATTTATCCCGTAACTTTTCAATGATTATAGACAATCCCAGACCCGCAACTAGACCCCCTATCACCCCCATCATTAATTTGTTTGTATTTTTAGATGCAACAGGAATCTCCTTGCCATCAGAGCCTTTTGGTATTTGAGGCTCAGAAATTATTTCCCAAGGTATTTGACTTTGAGCAGCTTGTACTCCCAACGTTTCCCGCTGAGTCAAAAGTTGATCCCGCGTCCGGGCTGCTATATCTAGCTCCTGTTGGAATTCGTTGTACCGTCGCGCTACCATAGGAAATTCTCTTGCTTGTCGATTCAAATTATCCTTAGTCTTTATGATTGCTTCATTGCGAGCCTCTAAAACTTGAACTTGGTTAGCAGTATCAACTAACTGCTTAATCAAGCCGATCCGAATCGAGTTTTGAAAATTCTTAACTTTAGAATTCGCTTCTGCACCTACTAAATTTTGACCCAAAATGCGATCGGTTTGCTTATTTAGTAACCCGATTAAATTCGCCCGCTTCCGTTCTAAAGCTTCCACTATGGGATTGGCAGATTTAAACCGAGCCGTTTCTACGGCAATCTGACCTTCTACTTCCTTAACTTTAGTCAGCAATTCTTTGTATTGAGGTTCTTCACTTAAAGCCGATGCAGCAATAGCTTCATTTGGTGTAAAATCCAATTGTTTTTGCAAGTTAGCATAAAGCGTTTTCTGCTCCTGTAACAGCCTTTTAGTATCAGACTCTAAAGTTTCTATCGCGCGAGCTTGGACTATCAATTGCGTGCCTTGTTCTTTGGGATCGGCGATCCTTTGCTGCTGTTGTATCACCTGCAACTCTGACTTCAAGTCATTGACACGCTTGTTGAGTCGGGGAAGTTGGTCTTCAATAAATTTAACACCTTCACCGATGCGACTTTTGCGTTCGTCAAGGCTATATTTTAAATATTTCTTTTTAGTCTCTTGTAAAACAAACTCAACTAATTTAGGGTCTTGACCCAAAAATCGAACTTCCAAAATTTTAGTTTTAGTTAGTTCATTTTCTCCAAGGCGAAACACCACTAATCCTTTTTTTAGAATCTCCTCAGTAAATTTTGGATCTCGCTTTTGGACTTGTTTTGTAATTGCTAACAGCATCTGAGGACTCTGGAGAATTTCCAGTTGAGTTGCGTAATCTAGACTAAAAAAATCTCGACTAGGCACTCCGCCTTCGCGATTAGTGAGAGAAGAGGGATCGGCAATCCTGGCTTCAGTTGTCACCGGTTCCACTAATATCCGAAAATCACCTTGATAGGTTTTTTTGCTACCTTTGATTTGATATACGGTTGCACCACCTGCCATCCCTAGAATCGCAATAATAATTAGGGCTTGTCGCTGAAAAGTCCTCAATAGCGGGGCTATATTCAATCCTTTTTGAGGTTTTTCGCCTGACTCTTCTCCTTCCTCGGCGACGAATTGCTGTACCTGTCTGCTTTGGCTGCTAATTGCTACGAGATTAGGGTCTTGTTCTGTTTCCATGTTGACCTCTGTATAATTTACTGCTAAAACATAACCTCTTCTACTGCTCTTCTGATGGACAATTATCACCCTTTGCCTAACGATATCACAGGAGATTCTTGGTTTGCCACAGCTTACTTCTAATCATTGTCAGTATTTATACATTCTACTCTGACTCATTGACATTGGTATTCCCCTGCATTTTAGGGAGATGTATTGGGATTTTGCTTGAGATTTTGTAATAACCTGTAGAACAAAACATATATCGCTATAGTGCTGGTAATTAAGCATAATTTGTACATAACGAAAGAATCATATATGATATTCTTGGCATTAATCAGAAATGTATATTTTGAATTGTAACCGCCTGGAAGGGAAACCATTCCCGTATAATCGTTGGTATACGGATTATAAGTGCCGATCAGAGATATTGCGATCGATATACAAGCAATAACTACAAAAAAGTTTTTCAGTAACCGGGAACTCCTGACTTGGTTTTCCATATGACTTAGTGGCAAACACAATATCAGCATAGGAGTGACAAACCATCTCACTCCATAAGAATAGCCACCGTAATCAACAGTCCGTAATGTATAAAGTAGCATGAAAGCTACAGAGGCAGTAATGCCGTATAAGTATGGCGTGTTGTACGAAAATTTCTTTTGTCTAAAAAATTGCAGAATACCCATAACTGAGAAGAACATTATAGGAGTGTGTGAAAAAAATCCTCTATTGCCTAAATACAAAGTAAAGGCATACCTAAGCGCACCTAAAAAGCTCTTTTGTGTAGCTACTCCCGACAGATTTTGCTTGCTAAAGATAGAGCCTGGATACTCCCACAATGCTGCATTCATTGCTGGCGGAATTATGCTGCCGGAGAGATACATATTTAAACTAAAATAGCTGATCATAAAAGGGATACATGAAAGTAAAAATAATCCTGCCATTTTGATTGATTTGCTGAGAAAAAATACAAAATAAAATGGGATAAATAAAAAGCAGGTGATATCAATACTTCCCGCCATAGATACAAATACACCGCAAAGTATAATACTGATTATGTCACTACATTCAGCAGATTTTAAGAAATAGTAAAAACTGACTATGATAACTACTGCACCCAGAATATGGTTATTTAAAACAAGTGAATAGGGTAAAATTAAAGTTGCACTCGTCGCCAAAAATGTTGTTATGTTTGCCCAATTCTCATTTGTTTTGAGTATTTCTAATAAAATTTTGTGAAAATAGACTAAACCTACACAAGCAGAAACTCCCACCGATAATAGTGTTATCAAATAACAAGTCAATGCAAAATTGTTGGAAAAATTAATACCGATTATGTTTTTCAGTATAAAATAAACCGCAGCTCCCATAAATGCTGGCAGTGGCGGTTTGTCTGAATAGAAGTGGTTATTGTAAAAATACTTATCAACAGTAAATAATTTAGAATTATCAAATTGAGAATTATCGATCGCAAAACTCTGATATTCTACCAAAGATTTAACTGTAGCTATTCTTGAAGCGTCGGCACTAGATTGAATGTCACATTTCGTAAGGAGAACCAACAAAATAAAATTGATTATAAAAATTGTGACATATTTATTTTCTTTGATTTGTTTTAATTTTTCTATAAATTGCATCGTTTTTTTTTAATTTTAATATAATTTTGAATATACCATATCATATTTCCTAAAAAATGTCAAGGTATATTGCTTGTTTGAGAGCAGGTATTTCGCCTGCCCCATTGACAGTTTAGTTTGGTCGCGAGAGTGCAAAAACTCAACCTTAAGGACTTAACTTTGGCGGTAAGCAACTACAGCATAAAAAGGATCGCCACTTCCGATTCCCAGCATTTTCATAAAACTAGGCAAGCTGGACTCTTTGAAAATTATTTCCGGCTTGCTAAATCCGGGTATATTTGCTCCTTTGACAGAATCAAAGTAACTTTTGACTAATTTTACCCGATCGCCCTCCGAGCCTTCTCGCCAAGCAGCTATTGCTTTTTGAGAAAACATCCGGTTGGAAAAGCTGATAATTGCTACCCCACCGGGTTTTAGAATTCGGTGTATTTCGGAAAAAATTCGATCGGGATGTTGCAAATACTGTACCGAAACGCAGTTGACAACCGCATCAAACTGGGCATCTGGTAGCGGCAATTTGGGATTTGTATTTAAATTTTGAACAAAATAATGATTCAGTCTCGAATTTTTTGCCAACTCTTCTTGATTCATACCGTGCCCCTCGACATGGGCAAACTCCATCTCATCCGGCAAGTGAGAAACCCAACTACTCATCATATCGAAGATCCGAGTCTGCGGTTTCAGTCGTTCCCGATACAAATCTGTTAATTGCTGAATGAATCCCTCGTCTACATGAGTCACAAACCGGGGATAAGCATAAAACAAGTTGTCGTCAGTGTCGTCTAACTTGGTGCGTCGATCGGCTGGAAGTAACATAAATTCAGATAGCAAAGTAGATTTACACTTATAGTTTAAGAAAAATTAAGAAATGTGAACCAATCATTTCACCCAAGCCCGATGAGCCATCAAAGCCGAAAACGGCTGCACGCCCCGCAACTGATTCGACAAGGGCAAATGCCCTCTAGGTGCGCTCAAATCCCAAATGAATTCTTGGGGATACCGCGTCCAATTATTCCCCTTCTTCCAGCCAATTAGCGGCCACAACTTATCCCAATTTTTCCCCGAACTTAGCCAGATTTCCCGCTGCACTGAAAAGCCGAATTTACCTTCGGAATGCACTTTCCACAGGGTATTAATTGTTTGCAAATCTGCCACGGGCAAACTTTCCACCTGGGTAAAATACAGCCACTTTCTCACCCTCGCGGTTTCGCCAGCCAATTCACAAAGTTTATCTAAAGTCAAGCGATCGGCTTCTTGAAATTCCTGTAGTGCCAATAATTGTTGCAGTGGAGTGTAGTCAATATTCGAGTCTGATCGCAGTGGGACAACTCCTGTAGGAAAATGCGCTTGCAAAAACTCCGTCGCTTTCGGAGAATCAGCATGATACAAAATTTGGTAAGCCTTACCCATCACCGCCGTCGGTTCATCCGACTGGCGCTCTAACAAAAATTCCATCAACACATCCCAATTGGAATCTGCCATCTGTTGCAGAAATTGCAGTTGAGTTTTTTCCGAACCCGACCTCAACTGAGAGCGGAGTTCGGCTGTATCGGCGATCGAGTCTAATGGAGAAGTAGAAATCGAGTCAGTCATGAGAAACTATCAGCTATCAGCTATCAGCTATCAGCTATCAGCTACTAGCTGAAGCCCTGGTTTTCCCCCATTGTACAATGGTACTGACTCCGATTCATATCAATTCCGGTTCCACCGGAATGATATAGAGGACACTCCAAAAGCCCATTGGTGTCAATTTAAGGTTGAAACCCTTGGTATCTCTTGCTTTTACCTAAGTCTAGATCCCCCTAAATCCCCAGGGCTGTTTCATTCTCGGTTGATGGGGAGATGAGGAGAGGGGGAGATGAATTTTTAAGCTTTTCAGTCATCCATCCGATTCCCCTTCTCCCCCTCTCCTTCTCTCC